>JAFTHG010000217.1 GCA_017457555.1 Kiritimatiellia bacterium
ATTGCCACCTGTCTTTCAGCGAAATTGGACTTATCAACAGGCCAAATCGTGTTGATAAGTCAGTCACTTTAGGCCAAAGAAGCCGCTGTAGCCGAGTTGATTTAAGGCGATTCTCAGCATAAGTCACTGCGCTTCAAAGACTTACAGTAAAAAGAACTCCTCTTCAAAAAAGGTAGATTTCAGGGCAAAAAGCCGCAATTCCGCTCCAAAAACCGCCCTAACAAAAAAAGTTTTCAACAAGGTAAAAACCGATACCCAAAGGCAAAAAACCGCACGATCTGCGTCAAAGATGCGACACGTGTGCTCGTAAAGCTTGCTTTTAATGCCGGATGACGAATCTGGAGTAAACGCTTAAAGTGCCCGCCCCACTACTGCAAGCCACAAAGAGGCGTAGGCTCAAGCCCAGTAAAGGTGGCAGACTACCGCTTATCCCTGAAATCCCTGCCCACTCCTGAAAAAAGCACCCAGCTCTGTGAGGGCGGCAGATGATAGCCGAGGGAAAGCGAACGAAATAAGCGTATTCCCCGGTGCTACTGCTTATAATACTTTAAGGTAATGAAAGAAGTGTCTGTGGCTATAGGCCTTGTTAGGCTTCTATAATTCTCTCCTTTCGTGCAACTTTTGCGGATGAATGGTTGCCAAAATGCTTCTTGCGTGCTATACTCTATTTATCTTTTAACCCTAACAGGAGTGATCGCCATGATCGTCACGACAAAGGAACTCTTCAAGCACGCTTACGGCAAGTACGCCATTGGTGCTTACAATATCAACAACATGGAGCAGTGCATGGGCCTTTTCAAGGGTTGCATCGAAAGTAAGGCTCCGTTCATCATTCAGATTTCCAAGGGCGCTCGCGGCTATACCGACAAATTGATGTTGGAAAACGTGATTCGCGCTGCGGATAAGATTTTCCCCGAAGCCGTGTTTGCTGTGCATTTGGACCACGGTGACGAAGAATCCTGCATTGACTGCATCAACTCCGGTTTCTACAGTTCGGTGATGATTGACGCCTCCTCCAAGCCCTTTGAAGAAAACGCTGCGATCACGAAGAAGATCGTTGATTTGGCTCATGCCAAGGGTCTTGTGGTGGAAGCAGAACTCGGCAAGCTCGGTGGCGTAGAAGAACACGTGGCCGTGGATGAAAAGGATGCCTGCCTCACCAATCCTGACGATGTGAAGCGTTTCGTGGAAGCTACCGGTTGCGACTCCCTCGCTTGTGCAATCGGCACCTCGCACGGTGCATTCAAGTTCTCCGGCAATCAGGGTCTCCGTTTTGACGTGCTTTCTGACATCCAGAAGAAGGCTCCCGGCTTCCCGTTGGTCATGCACGGGTCTTCCTCCGTTCCTCAGGACGAAGTGGCTCGCATCAATGCCTCCGGTGGTAAGCTCGACGGTGCAAAGGGCGTGGATGACAACCAGTTCAAGCGCGCTGCTGAACTCGGCGTCACCAAGATCAACATCGACACCGACGGCCGTTTGGTGTGGTGCCGCGTCCACCGTGAATACTTCCGCGATCACCCGGAAGGTTTCGACCTCCGCCCGATCGGTAAGATCTTCATGGAAGAATATGCCAAGTTCATCGCTGCGAAGAATGAAAAGCTCGGCTCTGCCGGTCAGCTTGACTCCGTACGCGAGTTCTGCAAGGCTAATGCCTAAGCGATAACAGCTTTTGGCGGTGTCTGGATACAGGCACCGCCAGTTTTTATTTTTATTTACCCAATACTTATTCACAAGAGAGAGAGATTATGGCTAAGTACATTATGTGCGATGGTAACGAGGCGACAGCCCGCGTTGCTTTTGCGTGTTCTGAAGTCGCTGCCATTTATCCGATTACGCCGTCGTCGCCGATGGCGGAATTTGCCGATGAATGGGCCGCTCACAAGCAAACCAACATTTGGGGCACGATTCCTCAGATTGTTGAACTCCAGTCTGAAGCCGGTGCTGCAGGTGCAGTGCATGGTGCTTTGACGACCGGTTCACTCACCACGACGTTCACGGCATCTCAGGGCTTGCTCCTGATGATCCCGAATATGTACAAGATCGCTGGTGAATTGACACCTGCGGTGTTCCACGTGACAGCACGTGCACTGGCAATGCAGGGTCTTTCCATTTTCGGTGACCATGGCGATATCATGGCTTGCCGCCAGACCGGTTTTGCTTTCCTTGGTTCTGCTTCTGTTCAGGAATGCGGCGATATGGCTTTGATTGCTCACGCCTCCACCCTCGAAGCAAAGATTCCTTTCGTTCACTTCTTTGACGGCTTCCGCACCTCTCACGAAGTGCAGAAGATTGAAGAAATCCCGCAGGACGTGGTCCGTGCGATGATTGATGAAGACAAGGTGAATGAATTCCGCACGCGCGGATTGAACCCTGAAGCTCCGACCATGCGTGGTACCGCCCAGAACCCTGACGTCTACTTCCAGGGTCGCGAAACGGTGAACAAGTACTACGAAGCCGTGCCGGCAATCGTCCAGAAGAACATGGACAAGCTCGCAGCGCTCACAGGTCGCGCTTATCATCTCTTTGACTATGCCGGTGCTGAAGACGCAGAACGCGTCATCGTGATCATGGGCTCCGGTGCAGAAACCGTTCAGGAAACGGTGGAAGAACTCACGGCTGAAGGCGAAAAGGTCGGCGTGGTGAAAGTGCGCCTCTATCGTCCGTTTGACGTGAAGGCTTTCGCAGCTGCACTGCCCAAGACCGTGAAGCAGATTACGGTGCTTGACCGCACGAAGGAACCCGGCTCGGTGGGCGAACCGCTCTACACCGATGTCCGCACGGCTATCGGCGACGCAATGCAGAATGGCGATCTCGAAATCAACTATCCTCGCACCTATGGCGGCCGTTATGGCTTGGGCTCCAAGGAATTCACACCCGCAATGGTGAAGGGTATCTTTGACAATATGGCTGCTGACAAGCCGAAGAACCACTTCGCAGTGGGTATCAACGACGACGTCA
>JAFTHG010000218.1 GCA_017457555.1 Kiritimatiellia bacterium
ATTACATTGATCCAAAGGAAGCCAAGCGTTTGGCCCTCTTCGCCCAGTATGCTGTGGCAGCAGCCAAGCAGGCTTGGGTGGATGCCGGCTATGCAACGTTGCCTGAGGCAACCGAAGACTGCCCGAATCCGTGGCAGTGCGTGGGTAAGGAACCGGCTGCCGGCGTGGATCCTGCTCGTGTGGGCCGTATCCTCGGCGTGGGCATTGGCGGTAAGGAAGTGGATGCTCCGACGTATAAGACGCTCTTTGAAAAGGGTCCGCGCCGTATCGGCCCGATGACAATCCCGATGCTCATCGCAAACGAAGGCCCGGGCAATGTGTCGATCTATCTCAAGGCTAAGGGCCCTGTGCTCACCGTTTCCACCGCTTGCTCTGCCTCGACGGATGCTATCGGTGTGGCGCTCGACATGATTCGCAATGGCCGCGCAGATGTGGTAATCGCCGGTGGCGCTGAATCCACGATTGAAGAATACTGCGTGGGTGGCTTCCAGGCAATGCATGCCCTCTCCACCACGGAAGATCCGCTCAAGGCTTGCCGTCCGTTTGACAAGGATCGCAACGGCTTCATCATGTCTGAAGGTGCCGCAATCCTTATCCTGGAAAGCGAAGAACATGCCAAGGCCCGTGGCGCCAAAATCTACGGTGAAGTGGCCGGTTATGGTGCTGGTGGTGATGCGCATCACGTGTGCGCTCCCGACCCGGAAGCCTCCGGTATTATCCTCGCTGAGAAGATGGCTATTGCAGATGCCGGCATTAAACCCGAAGACGTGCAGTACATCAATGCTCACGGTACGTCCACCGGCTTGAACGACCCGATGGAAACAAAGGCCGCTAAGGCTGTCTTCGGTGAGCACGCTTACAAGTTGAAGATGAGCTCCACCAAGTCGATGACGGGCCACCTCCTCGGTGCAACCGGTGCTCTGGAAGCACTCGTCTGCCTCAAGGCGATTAACGATAACTTCTATCCGCCGACCATCAACTATAACACCCCGGATCCGGAGTGCGATTTGGACATGGTGCCGAATAAGGGCGTGGAAGCTCCGTTGGATATCGCTATGACCAATACGCTCGGTTTCGGCGGACACAACTCCTCGTTGATTCTCCGTCGCGCCTGAGTGAGAAGGGATGCGGTTTCCGGCACAGACGTGTCGGGAACCGTTCCTTTTTGACAGTTTTAGTGTGGATGTGATGGTTTTGATTGGCTCGCATCCGTTTGACTTTTATCAATCAGACAAATCCTTTTGAAGGAGTTTCTATGTACGACCAAGACGTGATTAAAACGGTGCTTCCTCATCGTGATCCCTTCCTTTTCTGCGATCGCATTCTGGAATGCTCTGCTGAAAAAACCATTGCAGAAGTGGATTACGGCCCAGAACGTTACTTCTTCAAAGGTCACTTCCCTGAATATCCGGTTTGCCCGGGTGTGATTCTTGTGGAATCAATGGCTCAGTGCGGCGGAGCCGGCTACCGTTTGGGGTCGGAAGACAAGGACGAAAAACTGTTCCTCTTTGCCAAACTTGAAGAAGTGCGCTTCGTCAATCAGGTGCGCCCGGGTGATACCGTGCGCTACGAAATTGAAACAGTGAAGGCCACAGGTCGCCGTCTGGAACAGAAGGGCAAGGGCATCATTGTAGGCAAGGTGGATAAGCGCGGTAATCCGATGGTGGCCGTGGAAGCCCAGTGGTTCTGCCTCGTGGTGCCGAGTGCTTCGCTGACCGAAGCTCAATAATCTTTTGAAACACAACCCTTTTCTTTTAAGGAGCAGACAATGGCTGAAGAACCTAAAGTGCGTGGTGGACTTTGCTTGAATGTGGATGGCGAAGGTTGCAAGAAGTTTACCCTGCGTGATATTGCCCGCGAAAAAGCAAAAACCCCGATTGAAAACGGCCCGAAGAGTGTTTTGGTGCTGGGATGCTCGGGCGGTTATGGATTGGCATCGCGTATTGCAGTGGCTTTCGGTGGCCCCAAGGCTGAAACGCTCGGCGTTTCGTTTGAACGTGCCCCGACGGATCGCAAGGCTGGCTCGCCCGGTTGGTACAATAATGAAGCCTTTGATGCATCCGCCAAGGCTGAAGGTTTGAAGGCAATCACCATTTCCGCAGACGCCTTTGCTGATGCCACCCGTGAAACCGTGGCGCAGTTGGCAAAGGACAACGGCTTCAAGCCCTTTGACCTCGTGGTCTATTCGCTCGCATCGCCGATGCGTACCGATCCGAAGGATGGCGTGCTCTACAAGAGTGCGATCAAGCCTATCGGCAAGCCGCACGTGGCTCGTACGCTGGATATCATGACGTGCGAAATGAAAGAAGTCGCTGTGGAACCGGCTACGGACGAAGAAATCGCCGCGACGGTAAAGGTGATGGGTGGCGAAGACTGGATTCTCTGGATCGACTACCTCAAGGCACAGGGCTTGCTCGCTGAAGGTTGCAAGACGGTGGCTTATTCCTACATCGGGCCGAAGTGCACGCAGGATATTTACCGTTCGGGTACGCTGGGTAAGGCAAAGGAAAATCTGGAAGCTTCTGCCAAGGCCATCACGGAAACGCTCAAAGACCTCAACGGTGTCGGCGTGGTGTCGGTGAACAAGGCCCTTGTGACACGTGCTTCGGCAGTGATTCCGGCAATGCCTCCTTACATTTCCTGCCTCTTCAAGGTGATGAAGGAAGCCGGTTTACACGAAGACTGCTTGGATCAGATTGATCGTCTTTTCCGTGAATTCATGTATCGTCCGGATGGCGCAATGCCGGTGGACGAAGCCGGTCGCATCCGTATTGACGATTGGGAAATGCGCCCTGAAATTCAGGCTGCGGTTGATCAGCTGATGGCAACGCCCGCTCCTGAAAACGTGGACGCGACCACCGACATTGCCGGTTACCGCACAGACGTCCTCGCCCTTCACGGCTTTGAAGGTTAAGA
>JAFTHG010000219.1 GCA_017457555.1 Kiritimatiellia bacterium
CGGATGCATTGAATGACGTGGTGTTATCACGGGCTGAGGGGGGCGAGCGATTGCTGTGTGTTTGGAGTTGGATCAGTGCCCTGTGGCACGGTGGATTTGTGATGGGGTGATTTTAGCTACGCCGACGGGAAGTACGGCGTATTCGCTTTCAGTCGGCGGTCCAGTGGTTGTGCCGTCTGCAAAAGTAGTTGTAGTGAATGTCATTGCGCCGCATACCTTGAGCGCACGGCCATTAGTGATTCCTGAAAGTACACGTGTGACGTTGCGAATGGATAAAGAGGATGCAGACGCAGCGGTGTATGTTGACGGCGTATTGCAAACGCATCTCAACCGGGAAGAGCCGCTGGAAGTGACGCTTTCGCCACATCCAGTGCGGATGATCCTTCCGGAAACAGTTAATCCGTATCTGCCGCTATCGCGTAAGCTTCACTGGGGCGAAGCGTTTGTGCGATAGAAGTGACGTATCTTGCGTCCTGTTAAGGCCCTGTAATTAGGGCAAAATTTCGGTAAAACGGTGTAAATAATGGTCGGTCATGCCTGTGACAAAGTCAAGCGCTGTATGTAACCACCAGTGGTAAGGGCGATGTTTGTTGGCCTCAATAAATGCTTCTCCAAAGGTATATTTTCGTAAGAGCATTGCACTATAGCCCGGTGTTGCACATTTAAGAAATTGTAGAACAGAAAGAAAAGCGTCCAACGTACGGTGAATTTCTGCCTGGGCGTGAAGTTCTTTGCGAATCTTTGCCGCATCATCAAAAACAATCCGGTAGTTCTTTTTCAATCCTTGCAGACGTAGCCACGTTGGGGACGTTTGCTCAAAATCCGGCAACGTTTCCGGGTGTTCAAAGGCATAGGTGAGTTCATTGGTAAAGCAACGGAGCAAGTCACCGATGACTTTAGCACGGAGAAAAGAGAGCGACGCATCAGCTTGAATGTCAGAGTTTGTAGGATTTTCAAGGAGTTCTAAATACCAGTTACGAACGCGGGTTTCGTCTAAAATTCCCATTAACACAGCATCTTCACAGTCAGTAACACAATAGCAGATGTCATCGGCAATCTCTGTGAGATAGGAGAGTGGGTGGCGCAGGATGCCGGAGCCCGTGCGGAGTCCAAGGGTTTGTGTGACGAGATTGAAGCATTTTTTTGCCGTGTAGAAACAGGAAAACTTGGCTGTCGTGGTTTCATTTGAACAGCGAGGATATTTGATGAGTGCCCCCAAACTGGCTCATGAAAGACGGAAATAGGCATCCCGTCGAGGCATAGGATGGCTGAGTAAACGAAAGGCTTGAGCATTACCATCAAACTTCAAGAAGTCTTCTAAGATGCGTTCTGGTGCAGGATTGCCGGGACTTGATGTGTCTTCTGCCAGAAGATTGCCCAATTCTTCGCGGTGTGCATCTGCCCAAGATTGGATGGCAAATTCGCCTGCGTGACCATAGGGAGGATTCCCGATGTCATGGCCAAGGCACGCCGCTTTAACGTGATAGGCACACGCGATGGATTGTTCTGGCGAAAAGCCAAGATTCGCCATTAGGCGTTGGGTTAAACTGGTGCCAGTTTCAGCAACTTCAAGAGAATGGGTGAGCCGATTATGGACGTAATCGACTTTGGCAAGAGGGTGGACTTGTGTTTTTCCGGCAAGCCGTCGAAAGGGTGAAGAGAAGATAATGCGCTGGATATCTGCCTCGGCTGGAGTCCGTGGTGGAGTCTCGGACTGAACATAACAGACGGGGTTACCATCCGCATCTGAACGAAGACGATCGGTTTTGAGAAGTAAGTCCCAATCTAATGTAGGCATAGTGTTGATTCTTTCACGCATGGGAGGGTGATAAATACTCACGAGGTGGCCTTACGCCGCAGAATGCCCAGAAGTGTATCTGTGGGGAGACGCGATAAGAGTGCGGCGGGTGTGGGGGCGACAACGGTGTCTGCCAGAAATTGTTTTTCACGCAATAGACGTGCGATGTTATCTTCCAGCGTACCACGGCAGATGAGGTGATGAACGACGACTGTACGTTTCTGGCCGATACGGTGTACGCGATCGGTCGCTTGTGCCTCAACAGCGGGATTCCACCAACGATCCAAATGGATCACATGGTTGGCCTTGGTCAGGGTTAAGCCGAAAGCTCCTGTCCGTAGGGAGAGGATAAAGATGCCGGGTTGTGTTTTTCGATTGAAGGCTTCAATCTCTGTATGGCGTTGTTTGGCAGAAAGGTCACCATGAATAAAGGGGATGGGCATTTCAAACCGTTCTGCAAGCAGAGCCTGCACCCGTGCACCCGTGCGTGCAAATTGTGTGAAGATGAGAACACTCTCGCCACGTTCCAAAATGGTTTCCAAAAGTGGAATTAGAACGTCCAACTTTCCGGAACTGAAGGCGTGATCGGTGTCAAGTTCCACACCATTGCAAATTTGTTTCAGGCGTGTCAGTAATGCCAAAACGGCACCTGTACGTCCAGAAGCTTCACCGTTTCGTGAATCGCGCGTATATTCTGCTAACGCTAAATCATAAGCAGCGGTTTGGGCTTCCGTTAAGGGGGTGTAGTGCTCTTGGAGAATCTTCGGCGGCAGTTCAGCCAAGATACCGGGATCCGATTTTTGGCGTCGTAACAGAAAGTGTGTGACGGCTTTGCGAAGACGTTCAGGTTCACGATAACGTTCAGTAAATTCGCGGCGGGACCCAAACAGGTTGGGATTGAGGAAGTCAAAGATGCACCACAAATCTTCCAATCGGTTTTCAATCGGTGTACCTGTAAGCGCCAGACGGAACGTTGCAGGAAGGGATCGCGCGGCTTGCGATTGGCGTGTTTGTGGATTCTTGATTAACTGCGCTTCATCCAGGACAAGCGTATTCCATGTCACACGGCGTAAAGACGTGTAGTCGCGCCACAAATAACCATAGGCTGTAAGAACGACATCGGCATCCATCGCAAGCTTGATGAATCCTGTATCTTGAATGCGCTCTGGCCCATCATGGCGCAGAATTTTCAGGTGAGGTGCCCAACGAGTAAATTCACGCTCCCAGACAGGCAAAACGGTTAGAGGGGCCACAACAAGCGTTGGGCCAGATCGGGAGAGCAGAAATGCAATGGTTTGCAGTGTCTTTCCCAATCCCATGTCATCAGCAAGGCAGACTCCCAGATGATGCGCTGCGGCTTGCATTAGCCAACATACGCCCTGTGCTTGATAAGGACGCAGTACGTCACGCAGTGGTAACTCGCCTTCCGGTGGTTGCGTCATTTCCCGTAAAAAGTTTTGAATGTCTTGAGCATCAGGTGAGATGCGTAATGCGCCCGCAAGGAGTAAGGGAAGGGCTTGACGTGCAGTAATTTCTTCGGGACCGATCGAATGGAGCAGGTTTCTAAGTGCTTGAAGGTCAAGGTAGTGCCATTTATCATTTAGGAAGACAAGCGGTTCGCCTGCGTCTACAATCGCTTGTGCTTCTGCAACAGAGAGTTCTATCCCGGCAAAGACGATGGTGCGCTCAATACGTACAACGCCATTTGTCAGTTCAGCGGCGGTTTCATTCAG
>JAFTHG010000220.1 GCA_017457555.1 Kiritimatiellia bacterium
CGGTCAAAACCGGCACGGATGGCATCGTAAATCGAATCGTCCATAATCGTCTCGCCGGAGGGACCGACCGAGTCAATGTGCTTCAAACCACCATAACGGCTACCCATACCGGCGGCCAAAATCAAAAGGGTGGGTTTCTTATCCATGATGCTGAACTCCTTAATTGATTTAAATTGCATCGCAATTCTCATACGATTGTTTATTAGTATAGCCGAAAAAGACGACTAATGCAAATCTTAAATTCACCCCACCCTTCCAAGTATGGCGAAGGCACTGCCGAAACGTAGCAGTGCCGCCATGCCTCACTTCACCACAGACAAGCTGTCGCAACAGGAGGCGAGCGCTTCAGGGCCTGCGTGCTTCGTTCAGAATGACTGTCGGAGAAACCTCATCAATAGAGGGCAACGCTCCTCTATGAGCGTACATCTTCTTTAGGGTGATGCACCTACATCAATGGAGTCTTCGCTATTGGCAGCCCGGAGAGTAAATAAAAAACACACAAAACCAAAGCGGTCTTTCACGCTTTGACTTTGTGTTGTTCGAGAAACGCCGGAGCGTTTGGAATTAGAGTGCGCGGAGGCGGGCAGCCTTACCGGTGCGACTACGCAAGTAGTAGAGCTTAGCGCGGCGGACGCGGGCGTGACCGGTCACTTCAATCTTTTCGATTGCGGGGGAGGCGAAGGGGAAGACCTTCTCAACGCCCACGCCGAAAGAGATGCGGCGAACGGTGAACGTTTCGGTGATGCCCTTGCCGTCGCGTGCAATCACGTCGCCAGCAAAGACCTGCGTGCGCTCTTTATCGCCTTCCTTGATGCGGACATACACACGAACGATATCGCCAACGGCGAGTTCGGGGTTCTTCTTAGTATTCTTTTCCGCGGTGAGGGCGTTTACTTTTTCGAGGGCTTTCGCGATCATTGTCGTTTTCCTTAATGTGTATCAAATCGGGACGCTGCCGAGCTGTTCGGTCAAGCATCTGGTTTTTGCGCCAACGCTCCATCTGTGCGTGGTCGCCTTTCAGGAGGACTTCCGGTACACCTTTGCCACGATGGACGGGTGGCCGTGTGTATTGGGCCTGCTCAAGCAATCCTTCTGTGGAGAAAGACTCCTTGGCGGTGGCCTCCGCTCCGCCACCCAAAACGCCGGGTAACAGGCGGGTTACGCTGTCAATGACTACTGCCGCAGGGAGGGCTCCATTGGTTAATACGTAGTCACCGATACTGATTTGCTCATCTGTCAGGCTCTCGAGCACGCGCTCGTCAATGCCTTCATAGTGTCCGCAGATGAAAATCAGGTGCTCCGATTGGGCAAGCCGGCGTGCCGTTTCCTGTTTGAAAGGAACGCCTTGCGGCGTCATGGCGATTACGCGTGTGCCGGGCTTCCGGAGGCTTTCGACGGCCTCAAAGAGGGGTTCGGGCTTCATCAACATCCCGGCGCCGCCTCCGTAAGGCTTGTCATCCAGCGTACCACGTGCATCATGCGCGAAATCGCGCAGGTCTACAGCGTGGATTTCCACGGCCCCCATTGCAATCGCACGGCGGAGAATGCTCTCCCCGACAAAGCCATTCAGCATGCCGGGAAAGACAGTCAACACGTCGATGCGCAGGGGCACCGCAGTCGCTCCCGGTGATTAAGCCTGAGCCTTTTGGGCCTGCTTGATGAGGGAGGCGACGGTTTCAGACACCTGGGCGCCCTGACTCTTCCAGTAATTCACGCGCTCAAGGTTGATACCGCACTTGTTCTCGGCCTTGCGGGGATCGTACCAACCGAGGATTTCGAGGAACTTGCCGTCACGCGGGCTACGCGAATCGCAAGCCACCACGCGATAGGTGGCCACGCGGTTGCAGCCAGTCTTACGCAATCTGATCTTGACCATTTTTTAGTCTCCGGGACCTCTTCCGTTTAGCTACCAGCGGTTCGGTCGTGTTAGGTTCTACAGCATTCAGTGAATTGAATGAAGCGCATAGTTTACTAAAACTCACTGCATTTCGCAAGAAGAAAATGCTGGCATGCGCTTTTCCGGTGACAAGAAAACCCCATTTCGCACCACACCCACGCAGTTACAGCCTCCCCAAGTGCCATTTAGGGGGACAATTCTGACATCTTTGGGGACAATTTCAGGGGCACCCACCCCCTATCCGGCGGCGACGACAAAATCAAACAACGCCTTTGGGGAGACGGCATTGGGGCTATCGCCATCTGTTTGGGTGCTATCGCCCGCGCTCAGAGCGTGACCGCCTCGCTGGCGTACTCCTGCCACGCCTTCCCTTCCTTCACGCGCAGCACAAAAATCACCGTTGTCCCCGGTGGATAGATTCTCCCATCCAGAACAAACATCACCTCGCGGCCATTCCGTTTTTGTGCTAAAGGGCGCAATTCAGTGCTCTTCTTCTCCGAACGAATCAGCCACTGACTCCCCTTGCCCAAATCCTTCCGGTAAAGATGGCGGCCGAAAAGTTGCACCACATTGGCATCTTCCGCCTCGCCCACTTCAACATCTATGATCTGCGGAAAGGTCACCGCCACCACAGGCTCCACCGCCACGCCATCCAGAGCATTCCGCAACCACGGCCCCGCCGAAACGGCCACTTTCAACTGATGCTTTTGGGCGTCAAAGGGTTCAGTGGCACTCTCAAAGCCACCTTTGATTGAGGGGCGGAAGCGCATCATTGAGCCGAAATTCACCGATGCACCGTGGCGTAAGCGATCAATAATAACATCAATCATCTGTTCGGCCACGCCCAGAATCTCATGCTCGGCATATTTGGACCCCTCGCGCACCATCTGCCGGGCAATCTGCCGCAAATTCATCGGCTTCACCACCGCACGCGCGGCATAACGCAAGCTCCCCTCCTTTTGTATGGGCGTTTCAAACAGTTGATATTGAATACAACCTGCCGTCTTTGTCTCGTTCAACGTCTTCATTTACGTCTACCTTTCAACACGTTCATATAACCACAAATGAGTAACAACCAAGGCGCTATTCTACCATATTTTACC
>JAFTHG010000221.1 GCA_017457555.1 Kiritimatiellia bacterium
CCTTTTCAATGCAGAAGGGGATGTTATTGGTGTCATTGTTTCTAAACTTAGAGATAGCCAAAATGTAAATTACGCAATCAAGGGAAGTGTCTTGTTAGATTTTCTTAAACAACACAACATAAAGTATACGAAGAGTACACATACTCAGACCCCAACCAATATTGAAGATTTAGTAGAAATTAAAGAGAAATCCGTATTTTTGATAGAAGCAACATCCTCAAACTAATATCAATCGACAAAGTATTAAACACCAAATCGTTAGGAATTGCTGGAGGTGCCGGTGATTGCGGTGGAGAATGGAGCGGCGACGGTGGGCGTTTCGTTGCAGACGGCGGAGAGTTTGGATGGCGAATGGACGCCTGTTGCGACAGCATCTGCCGAAGTCGCTGAAGATGGCTCCATTGCAGTCGGCGTGAAAGCGGATAGCAAGGCGGCATTTTATAAATTTGTTGTGCCGACTAAACAGGCAGAGTCAACCCCGTAAAGACCGTTCGTCCATACAGTGTTGTAACATAAAAAATAAGAGCCTCGTTTCGAAAAAGCGTGGCTTTTATTTTGATTCTTGTTATACTTTATGCCGTTTCTTTGGAGGTTTCGTAATGACAGATGCACTATTCTTTGCTTGGGGCAATTTTGTTAAGCTCTTCTTTCTTTTCTGTCCGTTCTTCGTGCTGAATATGTTTCTCTCCCTGACGGAGAATGGCACCCGGGCCGATAAGCGCTATGTCGCCGTTCATGTGACGTATGTGGTGCTTGTGGTGGCGCTGATCGCCTACTTCGCCGGCAACACGTTTCTCAACCTCTTTGGCCTTGATTTGGATGGATTCCGCATTGGCTCGGGTATCTTATTGATGATTATGGCGCAAAAACTCGCCCTTGGCAGCGATACACCCACAGCCTCGTCTCAGCCCAAAAGTATTAAGGAAATCATCGTGGTGCCTTTGGGCATTCCCATTATTATGGGGCCAGCCTGCGTTTCTCCAATTATCATTATTGGAGCAGAAGCACTGAAAGATCCTGCTGTTTCATGGTTTACCTTTGCCTTTGGCATTGTAGGCTTCTTCATGGCAATCTTGGCTCTGGGCGCGATTCTCTTCTTCGCTGAAGCATTGGAGCGCATCTTTGGGAAGAATATCATTCGCATCTTCTCCAAAATATCGGGTGTCATCCTTATGGCGATGGCTGCCCAGATGATTGCACGCGGTTTCTTTGCCTTTCTGGACAAGTCGGCCGTCGGCACTAAAATCCTTGAAGCCATTACCCAATGAGTGCGTGGTGTGCGGCTTTAGCCGATAAGACATGGCAAATCCAACAGGGCCAACAGTGGGTGATTTCAGGCCCTGCAGCGAGCGGAAAGACTTGGTTGGCCTCCCATCTTGCCCGGCGGTATTCGGACTCCGTGGCGCTCGTCACGTTCAACGATCAGACCTCCTCTGCCGGCAGTTCGTGGACGGAGGCGCGCTACCATGGTTCCATCGAGTATGACTTCCGCACGGTAGACTCCGTTCTCTCCTACGAATCTATCCATTGCGTCAGTCCCTTTGAAG
>JAFTHG010000222.1 GCA_017457555.1 Kiritimatiellia bacterium
CACCACCCCTGCCAAGCATGTGGGTGGCTGCGCCGCGGGACTGCCAGTGTCGACACCGCAAAGACGCAAAAATGGTGCGGTGCTCGCTCCGTCCGAGACAGATCGACACCGCCCCTGCCAAGCATGTAGTGGCTGCGCCACAGTGGCACGTGGCAAGTGAAACACTGCCAGATATAGAAGCCCTGGAACTTCTATACTCTCGGATCTTCTAAAAACCGCAGGGTTCGCAGGTAAAAGACCTGTTCAAAATGCGTGTAGTATGTTATACTACGTAACTACTATAAAAAGGAGTCGCCCGATATGGCAAAAACATGTGCATTTAAAGCTGAAATCCGGCAAATGTTGGATTTGGTTATTCATTCGCTTTATTCCAAAAAAGAAATCTTCCTGCGTGAGCTCATCTCTAATGCCAGTGACGCAATTGATCGTGCAAAATATCTCGCCTTGACGGATGCCACCATCGCTCCGGAAGCTCCCACATGGGAAATTCGCCTGACCGCAGATGCCGCGACGCATACATTGACGATTGAGGATAACGGCATTGGCATGTCTGCACAGGAAACCGAAGATGCGCTCGGCACCATTGCGAAGAGTGGTTCGAAGGCCTTTGCCGAAGCCCTTAAGGATGGTAAGGAAACAAACATTCCTGAATTGATTGGTAAGTTTGGCGTAGGCTTCTATGCGGCCTTCATGGTGGCCGATGGCGTAACGGTGGATACGCTCCGCCGTGGCGAAGGTCAAACTGCAGTAAAGTGGATGAGTGCCGGTGACGGCGAATACACGATGGATGATGGCAGCCGCACGACCCCCGGCACCACGATTACCCTCCATTTGCGTCCGGATCAGGAACAATTCACGAGCGGTTGGACACTCAAAGATCTTGTGCGCCGCTATTCAGACTTCATCGCCTACCCGATTTATCTCCACGAAGAAGAAACCGAGCCGGCAAAGGATGAAAAGGCTGCTGCCGATAAGGCTGCCGAAGAAGCCAAGCCGCTCAATACGATGACCGCCCTCTGGAAGCGTGCCAAGAGCGACGTTAAGCCGGAAGAGTACGAGGCATTTTACCGTCAGACCTTGCACGGCATGGGAGAGCCCCTGAAGACGCTTCACATCGCTGCAGAGGGTACACTGGAATATCGCGCATTGCTCTTTATTCCCAAGTCTGCCGGCATGGAAATGATGATGCCGGGTAACCGTCATGGGCTCTCGCTCTACGTCCGTAACGTCTTTATCGGTGATGAGATTGAAGCCCTCACGCCGACATGGTTGCGCTTCCTCAAGGGCGTTGTCGACAGCAGCGATCTGCCACTCAATGTTTCCCGTGAAATGTTACAGGATGACGCCATCATCCGTAAGATCCGTTCGGATGTGACGAATCGTGTACTGAAGGCACTCGCAGAAATGGCCAAAGATAAGCCCGATCAGTACAACGCCTTTACGACCGCACTCGGTGACTTCCTCAAGGAAGGCTATCACAGCGACTGGGAAAATCGTGAGAAGATTGTGGAATTATTGCGCTTCCGCAACCTCAAAGACGGCACCTATACTTCGTTGAAAGCCTATAAAGAGGCCATGCCGGAGGGACAGAAATCCATCTATATGCTGACGGCAGACTCCTTGCAGGCTGCGCAGCAGAGTCCCTGCCTGGAACAACTGAAGTCCAAGGGATACGACGTGCTCTTCCTGACGACTCCGGTTGACCAATTTATCGCCTCTGAATTCTACGAATATGACAAGACGCCCATCGTTTTTGCAGACAAGGGTGATTTGGGCTTGAGCGATGATGACGCCAAAAAGACGTTAGACGATGCCGAAAAGACCTTGCGTCCGCTGCTGGATGCCGTTTCCAAACAACTGGAAGCTACCGTCAAGGAAGTGCGCTTGAGTACGCGTTTAACGGAATCGCCCTGCTGTTTGGTTCAGGATCCCTCTGCTCTGAATCCCACCATGCGTCGCATGATGGAAGCAATGGGACAAACCGTGCCGGAAGAAAAGCGCATTCTGGAATTGAATCCGGAACACACCCTTATCAAAAACCTTGCGGCAGAAACCGATGACGCCAAGCGGAGCGACACGGTAGAATTGCTCTATGGGCAGGCATGTCTGGCAGAGGGCACGTTGCCGACAGACCCTGCGAAATTCAATCGGCTGGTTGCAGAATTAATGACTCGCACGCAAGCCTAACCCATCGGATACGCTATGGCTTACGAAGTTCTTGCGCGTAAGTGGAGACCCAAAACCTTTGATGATGTAGTCGGTCAAGACCACGTCACTCGAACGCTTGCCCATGCGATTGAGCAAGATCGCATTGCTCACGCCTACCTCTTCATCGGTCCGCGTGGCATCGGCAAGACGACGCTTTCACGAATCTTTGCAATGGCACTCAACTGTGAAAAAGGGCCCACGATGCAGCCCTGCGGTGAGTGTCCGAATTGCAAAGGTATCGCAAGCGGCATGGATATGGACGTCGTGGAATTGGACGCCGCCTCCAATAACAAAGTGGAAGATATCCACGGTGTGCTGGATCAAGTTCAATTTGCCCCCACGCACAGTCGCTTTAAGATTTTTATTCTTGACGAAGTGCACATGCTCACCAATGCGGCCTTCAATGCGCTGTTGAAAACGTTGGAAGAGCCACCGCCTTACGTCAAATTCATCTTTGCGACGACTGAGGGTGATAAGGTGCTGCCCACCATCATCAGTCGTTGTCAACGCTTTGATTTGCGCCGTATTTCAACCGGTGACACTGTGCGCCGTTTGCGGTTCATCTGCAATGCTGAAGGGATCACTGTCACAGACGATGCACTCCTGGCGATTGCACGTGGTTCAAATGGCGGATTACGCGATGCGCTCTCTGCTTTGGACCAGTTAATCGCATTCAAGGGAAATAATTTGACCGAAAGTGATGTCTTAGCCGTCTTCGGCTTGATTTCCCGCAGTGCACTGGAAGAATTGGCTGGAAGCATTCTTAAAGGTGATATTCCTGCCATCTTGAAAGCGGTGGACGCCTTTGAAACCTCAGGCAAAGATATGCGGCGGTTTACCGCAGAATTACTTTGGCATTTCCGCAACCTGCTGGTCTACCAGCAGGCCGGTGCCGAACTCGCCAAGCAAGACGTGACAACGGAACAATTGACCGTACTGGAAGCACAGGCGCAGCTTGTCACACCGCAGCGCATCGTTGAAATCACTGGCTTACTCTCCGAAATGGAAAGTCGCCTCCGTTCGGCACTCTCGGTACGCACATTAGTGGAAATGACGCTGATTCGCTGTGCTCGGGCCGCCAAAACC
>JAFTHG010000223.1 GCA_017457555.1 Kiritimatiellia bacterium
GATCGCATTTTACGTCGTTCCAAACGGCCCGACCGCTTTGTGCCTATCGCGCACTGAATTCAATAAGCATTTCTTCCAAAAACCTTTCGCTTTTCTTCATATTATGGTAGGCGAAAATGTTTGGATTTGATATGCTATTAAGCAATTGTGAAGCGAACGAGATTAGATACCACTCATACCAAGCGGCAAGGCTTTGCTTTGATCGCTGTTATTTGGACACTGGCAGTACTCAGTCTCCTGGTGTGTTCCTTTACGCTTGACGCCTATATGGAAGGAAAAGCCGCCACCTATGTGCGGAATCGTCATCAAGCAACCGCACTTTTGGAATCGGGTGTCGTTTTAGCCGAGATGCTGATGGAGCGTCAGGAAAAGGTGTCCGGTGAAGAAACCGAAGAAGAGGTGGAAAAGGACCGGTGGATTGTTCCGGCCATTCGCTTAAAACGCGGACAACGTGTTGAAGTTTCTCAACGGCTCTATCGTGACGACAATGGACAGCTTCAATTTGAAACAGCTGATGTGACAGCCTCAGAGGCTGGCGAACCCGATGCCGAAATCTTCATTGCGATTGAACCAGAACCGGCGCGTTGGAATCTTAACAAGTTGGCACGTGCTGGATTTGGTGATAATGCAGACCTGATTTGGAGCCGTATTTTGACGGTCGCAGGAGTGCCAGAGGAAGATCAGAGCGAATTAGTTGATTCTTTCTACGATTGGATTGATGAAGATAGTATCACCGTATCATCCGAAGGTGCAGAAACCGATTACTACGAAACGCTCAAGCCGCCCTACACGTGCAAAAATGGTCCGCTTGACACCGTGGGCGAATTGGCCTACATCAAAGGGTTTAATCGGAATGGTGGCGTTATTCTGAAAGGTGGCATCTGGAATCCGGAAGATAGCGAAGAGCGTCAAATTTCCGTTACCGGCATTGAACACCTCTTTTCGCTTTATGGAACAGGAAAGATTAACGTGAATGCTGCACCACGCGATGTCTTGCTCACCGTGCCCTGTCTGGAAGATGCCGATGGTCTGATTGTAGACACCATTTTGGAAGAACGCGAAGGGCTAAATGCCGATAGTCCGGATGCCTCTGCACGGGTACGCCAAAATGCACGGGGAAATACCGCCAGTTTTGGTACGCCGGCCGTTGAAGATTACCACTTCACCGATATCTCTGATTTCTTGGCACGTATCCCCGGCATCAGTCAGGAAGAGGCCAACACCTATTTGACTGTTGATTGCGCTGTTTACAAGTTAGAACTGGAAGGCCGCGTAGGCCGTGTCCGCAGACGTGCAACCGCTGTGGTACAGAAAGGTTCCGGCGATTCCAAATCTGGCACAAGTACCAGTGCACAAACCGATTTAGTTATTCTCAGGTGGCAGGAGGAAACCTGACCGCTACATGCGAAGCTTACTTAAACTGACGTCATGGCGAAAAAGAAGAAAAAAACATTTCCAAATCAACTTCCGGCTGTTCCAGCGTATGAAACAGTTTATGCGCTCTTGCAACTCCCGGAAGAGGCCGAAGACACCTTGTCTGAGGCTATTCCACTTCAGGCGGAAACACTTTCCCCCTTTGATGAGGGTGATTACACTGCGTCATGGGAAGTCATCGGCAAACAGAATGGGTTCCTTCTGGTCTGGTTGGCCATTGCTTCCAATGAAGCACTCACGCAGACATGGCATGAAACGCTGGCGGATCGCAATCAAATCGCCTCTGTGCGACTGGATGCGACAGCGCTTTGTTGGATACAAGCCTTACCCAAGCGCGATCCGGCAGTGGCAGAAGGTCAAACCTTACTCATTATGCACACCTCTACCGAATGTCTGATTGGCGTTTTTACCGCCGGTAAGCCCATTGCGCTTCGTGGATTGCCCCCCACGGCTACGGCTGCCGACATCAAACGTGAAGCAATGCGCGTCCTGACACAGGCGGCAATGAGTGGACTTCTGGAAGACACCCCGGTCAAAGGTGTCTGTTACACGACCCAGCCTGATGAATCATTGCCGGAGTTGGACGCTCTCATAGGCTCTCCCTGTCGGATTGAAACGCTTTCTGAGGACGATGCAGAAACGCTTTTGCAACAGACACTGCAACAGCGAGTCAACGCTGGAAAAACGTTTGACTTAACACCGCAGATTTGGCGTGATGAAATGCGTACCAACCGGAATAAGCGGATGTTAGTCTTCTGTGCTGTTCTGTTTGGTTTGTTGTGGGCTGGCGCAGCGCTAACCCTTTTCCTACTGCCGAAGTACTATGCACAGCGTGCAAAGGAAACCGCACTGCGTATTCAAGCGCATCGCACGAGTTACAATGAGGTCGTCGGCTTACAGGAACGGATTGACCTCATTATGCGTTATCAGAATCGACGCTTCTCAGCCTTGGAGATGTTGCGCCTTGTCTGTGCGGCAAAAGCTTCGGACATGACCTTCCTTTCTGTGACCTATCGCCAAAAGCAATCGCTGCGTATCAGCGGTCTTTGTGATGAAACGGCCAGTGTCTATGCCTTCAAAGAAGCCGTTCAAAAGGATGGACGCATCTTGGAAGTGCGGATTAACCGTTTAGCACAAGATGCCAAGACGCGAAAGCAGCGGTTTGATATTGATATTCTCTTTGTAACTTCCGAGGAGGATGAAGCATGAGTGCCCTCTCCCAGAATGACCGGAAATTACTCGTACTCTTTGTCTTTGTGGTAGCCATTGGTATCTTGGGAATCTGGTATCCCAAGGCAAAAAAGAATTGGACTGCAAAGCAGGGTGAGTGGCAACGTCAGGAAATGCGGTTGCAACGTGAGCGGGCTATTATTGCCTTACGCCCGGAGATTGAAGCGCGTTATGCGGAATTGCGCGACCGGATGCCAGTCTTCCCCGAAGGAAAGTCCGTTGATACCTATTGGTTGCCCATCATGGATAACACGGCAACCGCGAACAATGTGAATATCGCTCAACGTGCAATCGGTGGCGAAGAAAACCTCGGTGATGTCACCGAACTGACACTTGAATGTCGCGATTGGGAAGGACGACTGGACTCTTTAGTGTGGTTCCTCTATGATTTAGAAACCCGCCAAGACGCTATGATGGATGTCCGGGCTTTGACAATCAAACCTAACGCCAAGAAACCTGGGATTTTACAAGGCGCATTTACCTTGAATTGCGCGTATATGCGGCAAGCTGCCGAAAAATAATGTTGATTTTGAAGGAGTAGTAAACGATGCGTAACCTGTCTGCATTCACCTTATTATGTGCCGTCCTTACGGTAACGGGCATTGCCGAAGCGCAAACACGCGCCACACGCACCCCGGGCATTCGCCGTACGGGAACCACCGCAACCCAAAAGATAAACACCAATGCCACCAATGCCACCGCCACCTCCACCACCGAAGTGGCACAGCAATTGGCCAAAGCGGAACGCGGTAAAGGCGGTCGCCCCAAGTTGAAATTTGACAACGCCCCTGCCGAACTTTTCCTGCAGATCTATTCACAGGTGACCCACCGCACATTACTCACCTCTCCGGACGTGCCAAAGGTGACCATGAGTTTGCGTTCCACCGATGAAGAAAACTGGACGGACGATGAATACATTCAAGCGATTGAACAGCAGTTGCAGCTCAATGGCATCGGATTAATTCCCGTGGGTGAACGTTTCGCACTCGTAGTGCCCTTTAAGAGCATCAGCCAACAAGGTATTGAAACCTATCTGGAAATTCCTCCTGCCGGACGTCATCCGGAAGAGGGTCGCATTGTTCGTCAAATCCTGACGCCCAAGAATGTGTCTGCGGAAGAAGCCCAAAAGGTGATTGAAGGCTTTAAACGTCCGGATGGTCAGATCCAGTACTTGGAACGCACCAACTCGCTTCTGATAACCGATACGCAGGAAAACGTCAATCGTATGATTGAAATCCTGACCTTCATTGACAAGCCCTTGCCAGTCCTTGAAGAAGTGCAAGTCTATCCCATCCGCTATGCAAAAGCCGCAGATGTAAAGAAAGCATTGGAAGAATTCGTTGAGGCCTCGCGCGAAGAAGATGAAAAAAGTAAGAAGTCTACTGCCGCACCGCGAATCGGTAATTCGGTGAGTGGTGGTATGCAGCGCGGCGTTTCGATTAATCGTCAGTTGCCCGGCGTAACCCGTCCCGGCACACCTGCCGAAACCCCTGCGACGGTTTCCGATGCGCTTGTCAACGATGCTGACCGTGGTATGATCCGTGGCAAGGTGCAAATTATGGCTGATGAACGCTCCAATCAGCTCATCATTGTGACGCGACCTTCCAACATGGCCTTCTTTGAACGTATCATTAAGGTCTTGGATATCGAGACGGCTCCGGAAATCGCAGTTGAGATTATCCGTCTAAAGTATGCACAAGCAGAAACCAAGGATTCCAATAAAGGCGTCGCCGACCTGCTTAATGATTTGATTGACTCCACGTCGTCAAAGAAAGAAGATGCCGACAATCGCAATACCAGTACGCAGGCAAGCAAGAGTAATTTGACCAATAAGCAGGAGAGTACGCCTACGCCACAGACCTCCCTTTCCTCTTCATCCAAAAGCAAGTTGGGCGAACTCCGTAAGGAAAACATCAAGATTCTCGCTGACAGCCGTATCAATGCAGTAATGGTGATGGCCTCTCCCGGCGATCTGGCAGCAATCAAGGAGATCATTGCTGAAATGGACGTCCCCGTCGCACAGGTACTCATTGAAACCGTTGTACTCAGCGTTGGTTTAAGCGATGAGATTTCTACCGGTGTTCAATGGGTAAAACGTGTCAGTGGTGGTAATAAGTACGCCGACTCTTATGGCGGTGGCGGTATGCCCGATGGCGCAGGAGCAAGTCCGCAAAACTTATTCAACTTGACAACGAATGTAACCGCTGCAATCGGTGCAATTAGCGGAGGTTCACAATACTACGGCACCATTGATAAGTTGAATCTGGACTTCTTGATTCGTGCCACCGAAAGCGATAGCCGTACAAAAGTCCTGACCTCGCCTATCCTGATGACGCAAGACAACAAGGAAGCAACCCTTGAGAATACCGAATTGGCTTATCTTTACAATGGTATGAAATACATGGGGTCGTCCTATTCCGGTTCGGACTACCAGCCGGATATCAAGCAAGAAGAAATCGGTTTGACGATTACAGTAACACCACGTATCAACCCTGATGGTACGGTAGTGCTTGAATTTGAAGAAACCTTCCAAAACCTTGGCACACCACAGGAAGTTCCTGGTTCGGGCGTTGATGGGGCTTCTTCTCGTTGGCCATCGCCTGTAACCCGTAAACTTTCTGGTAGCATTTCGGTAAATAATGGCCAAACCGTCATCCTCGGCGGCTTGGTTACGCAATCGAAAACCGAATCTGAAGGTGGTATTCCAATCCTTAAAAACATTCCGTTTATCGGTAAATACCTCTTTGGTTATACCTCTTTTGAAGATACACGCGATGAACTGCTTGTCTTCCTAACGCCTTACGTCTTCGAAGACTCGTCTGCAGCTCAAGAAGAAGCACGCCGTCGTAAGGATTATCTAGATGCGACGGGTGTTTGGAACAAGGGTTGGTCGAAGTCGGACTTGGCTGATATGACCGATGAAGAAGACATGCTGCGCCGTGAAAACAATAAGCGTAAGTACGAAACAAAGCAGTTGGAAGCCAAGCAGAAGCGTTCTGAAGCACAGCGTGCACACGACCGTAAGGTGGAAAAAATGTTGCAAGACTCCATCCGCCGCAAGCGTGAACAATTGGAAGAAGAACGTGCCGAACTCTCTGACGGTGAAGTTCAAGCATTAGAACAGGAACTTGAAGAGGAGCAGATGATGCACCGTGCACTGCTCAAAGATATTATGGAATCCAATGCTGCAGAAACGGCAGCATTGGAGGAGGAAAATGCAGAATGAATCTCTCCACCGAACAGGAAAATCTGGTCCGGCAGTGGGTCGCAGATGGCGCATCATTGAGTGACGTCCAAAAACAAATCCGTGCCGAATTTGGTTTACACCCCACGTTCTTTGATGTCCGTATGCTCGTCATGAGCCTTGGCGCACAGGTTAAGGATAAAGAAGTTCAGGTTGCTGCAGATGACGTAACTAAGGCCAAGCTGCCACCAAAGCCCGGAGCATCACCATCAGAACCCACAACGCCCGGATCCGTTTCGGTTTCGGTAGACACGTTGCAGGTTATTCCGGGTGCATTGGTTTCTGGTGGAGTTACCTTCTCCGATGGCAATAAAGCGCGGTGGTACTTTGATCAGATGGGACGCTTTGGGTTTGAGCCCGAATTACCCGGTTATACCCCTCCGGAAGCGGATATGCAAAGCTTCAAATTGCAACTCAGCCAAGAACTCCGTTCGCGCGGTTTCTAATTGTAATCCTCATTCACCGCGCCTTGGTTTGATGCCATGGCGCGGTTCTTTTTACACTCGGCATAACGTGCCTTAACCGCTATCGCATTGTGTCCATCTACCAACATTTCTCCTTTCTTCGTCCTCTCCGAGACACTTTAATTTATGGTCTTGTGGCAGGATGCTCCGTCTTAACAGCCCTACTCCATGCAGAAACCATCGAAGTGTCGTTCATGGGTGGGTTTGACCCGGATCAACCTGAAAGTGCTGTTACGCGACAAATCTTGGCACTTTCCGCTGAACATCCCGAATTACGTCCTGTCAAGTGGGGCGGCTTATGGCTTCCGGGAGCTGGTGGACGCTCCCCTCTTCTTTTGGCAATGGCCGGCGGTAATGCGCCTGACATTTATCAATGTTGGTTTCATATTATCCAAAATGATATTACCAATGGCTTCCTGATGCCATTGGATCAATGGCTGGGTGCCAATGGAGATGCGTGGAAAGGGTGGCAGGACATTCCTGAATTGTGGCATCAGGTCGCTACTGCCAACGGTCATTTGTATGGACTTCCGGCAGCCTCAGTCGCCTATTACGGCATTATCTACCGTAAGGATTTAGTGCGGGAAGCAGGGCTTGATCCAGAGGTGACGCCACGAACTTGGTCCGAATTCCTGACGTGGTGCCGCCATTTGACACATTCAAAGACATCTTCAGGCGTACGTCTGGGGCAACGCGCCTTTGGTGTTTGTGAGGCTCCATGGAACTGGTTACCATGGATGCAAAGTGCCGGAGGCTCGCCCATAACGCAATCACGTGAGTCACGGTTACTTGGGCTCCCCTTTACTTTTCCGATGGAAGCCATCACATGTATTACGCCGGATGGTGAAGATCTCTCTGATGTACCACCGCAATGGCGCGCCAATTTCGACTCTCGAGAAGCCTTTCTTGCCGCTCATTTTCTCCAACAACTCATCTGGGAGCCATGGATTCGCGATCCACAAGATGGCACCCCTATCTCACTTTCGCCAACCGATCGAGCCCGTGGCACCTGTATACTTAATGGCCGCGAGATTCGTTTTACCGAGGCGGACATCACAGAAGGGGTTGTCCGAAAATTACCCCTGAACAATGATCCGGAACTCTTCATCCGTGGTGAAATTGTGGCAATGTTTGCCGGAACGGAAGCCTTGGAACGCATTACAGGCACGGGTGGTTTGGATCCGGATTTGATTGGAATGATGCCCTTTCCCTCCCACACACCAGATCTTCCTCGAGTCTTTCAAGCGCACCGTCACTTCTGGGGCATCTCAGAAGGCGTTGCACGTCGCCCACGTGCAGAACAGGATCTTGTGTTCTCCTGTTTAGAACGCTTAACCTCTCCTACTCTGAATGATGCGCGCATTCGGGAACAGGTTCTTGAGGGCAATGCGCGCTGGTGCCACCCGGCAGATTTAAAACGTCTGGGGTTGGAAGCCTATTTAGATGAAATTCCTCCTGCAATCCGCCAGCTCTACGAAGCACTTGATCGCGGCGAGATTGTTGCCCGGACCGAACCCTTTGTCGGCTTTTGGCAAGGGGTCAGCGACCTCATTCAACGGCGCTTACTCGGCATTCTGCTATCAGAAGCCGGACGCAATTTTGACGTTGAAGCGGCTTTACGTCGTATCAATGAGGATGCGAACCGTGGCTTAATGTTTCGCGTCGCAGATGAAGAAATTGCTAAAGGTCGCCCGGTTGCGTGGGGGATTACGATACTGCTTATTTTGGGATTGCTCTCGCTGTTATTGCGAGTGAGTTGGAAACATTGGAATTGTCGCGCCACCGAACGCCCCCAGATGCCTGAAACAACCGCCAGACCTCCCCTGAAAGGTTGGGCGGCATGGCGAGCCTCTCCCGTAAAGATTGCGTGTTTGATGTTAGCTCCTGCATTGATCAGTATTACGGTATGGAGTTACTATCCCTTGATTCGAGGCGTCTTAATGGCTTTTCGTGACTATCACATCGTTGGCGAAAGTCCATGGGTAGGCTTTGACAATTTTATCCTGGTAGCGACCGATTGGGGCTTTTGGTGCAGTGCTGGCCGCACGCTTAAATATGTCTTTCTGACGCTTGCTTTAGGCTTCTTTACGCCTGTAATCTTAGCGATTCTGCTGTCGGAGATTCCGCGTGGCAAGGTCTTCTTCCGCACACTCTACTTTTTGCCACACCTCACCTCCACGCTGGTGATTACCCTCTTGTGGCAATTAATGTACGACCCTACCGAAAAAGGTATGCTCAACCAATTACTCGCGCTTTTCGGTCTTCCGTATCAAACCTGGCTGCAAGACCCTGCGTGGGCAATGGTCTGTTGCGTCTTGCCGGGTGTCTGGGCTGGTGCCGGTATGGCGTCCTTAATCTATATTGCCGCACTCCAAGCGTTACCCGCTGATTATACCGAAGCGGCAGCCATTGATGGTGCGGGGTATTGGGGACGCTTCCGCCACGTTATATTGCCACAGATTTTACCCTTAATGGTCATCAACTTTGTTGGAGCGTTTATCGCAGCCTTCCAAAGTATCGGCAGTATCTTCCTACTCACCTTTGGCGGTCCCGGTGACGCTACGGACGTCTTGTCTTTGGCCATCTGGAAAGAAGCCTACAATAATCTACGTATGGGATCAGCCACTGCAATGGCATGGTTCCTCGGCACAGCACTCGTAGGTTTCACCTATCTTCAATTCCGCATCTTACGCAAAGTCGAGTTTCGACGTGCGGAAGAGAATTAAGTACGCATCACTACTGTAAAAAATAAGCGGAAGTCAAAACTTCCGCTTACAGCCGTACTGTGTGGCGTCTTTATTCCTTCGCCAAACCGCCAGTAGACGTTTCTTTGTACAAACTTGGTAAATCGTGACCGGTTTCCAACATGGTGCGTACCACTTTGTCAAAGGAGATATTGTGCCGCCCGTCAGAAAGACAAGCATACATATTGGCATCCATTGCTCGAGCCGCAGCAAAGGCATTTCGTTCAATGCAAGGAATTTGCACTAAACCGCACACCGGGTCACACGTCAAGCCCAAGTGATGTTCCAAACCCATCTCTGCGGCATATTCAATTTGATTCGGTGAACCGCCAAAGATTTGATTAACCGCAGCTGCGGCCATCGCACATGCGACACCAATCTCGCCTTGACAACCCACCTCTGCACCAGAGATTGAAGCATTGTGCTTCACAATCGCCCCGATTAACCCGGCCGTGGCCAATGCACGAATGATACGCTTTTCAGGCACGTCATGGTGCTTGTAAAGATAATAGAGGACTGCGGGCAAAACACCGGCGCTACCACACGTAGGAGCTGTCACGATCAGACCAGTCCCTGCGGCATTCTCTTCTGAAACGGCCAAGGCATAGGCAAAGAGGAGCCCACGACCGCGCAATCCCTCACGCATACCGGAGGCTCGTCTGAAATACGCGCTTGCTTTACGTTGCAAACCAAGTCCGCCCGGAAGGACGCCTTCTGCCTCCAAGCCGCGCTCAACCGCATTCCGCATCACCGTCCACACTTCACGCAGGTGATCAAAAACGGGTTGCCCCTCGTATTCCAACACATATTCCCAAAAGATACGCCCGGTTTCGCCATACCATTTCAAGATGCCATCCATCGTGGTCTAAGGATAGGGCACCACCGTCGTACGCGTTTGCCCTTGGCCTTCACTCAAGAAGCCTCCGCCAATACTGTAAACTTCCCAATCGGTGAACGTTGTACCATTTGCCGTGAGACCTTCAAACTTCATGCCATTCGGATGAAATTGTAAAAAGGTATTCGGTTCCCAAAGAATTTCTGTACGCTCGGCACCAAGCACATCCAAAATAGCCTTATCAGTCAAGTGACCTTTACCTGTTGCCGCAAGCGAACCATAGAGTGTTACACGAAACTTTGCAGCCTGTGGTGCTTTCGTCAAGAACGTTTGTGCGGCACGCCGAGGGCCCATGGTATGTGAACTCGATGGTCCAACGCCAATCTTAAAGATGTCTTTTACTGAGTCCATAGCGCTTAATGCCTCCTGAGTGCTCGACAACGGAAAAGATCTCGCACCGCATCAATGTAGGGTTGATCCGTATCAATATCCAACAAATCAATACCAGCACGCAAAAAAAGACGTGACTCACGCTGCCGATTTGCCTCTGCTTCAGCGGCAAATCGTTGGCGAATGAGCGGAGATGACGTATCCACTAAGAGCGTTTGATTACTTTCCGGATCCAATAATTCAACAATGCCGACATTGGGTAATTCCCGTTCGGCTGGGTCCGTGATTCGACAGGCAATGACATCGTGCCTGCGAGCAAAAGCTGTCAAATCCTTCTCATAATCCGAATCTTGGAAGTCCGAAACGAGAAATACCACCGCTTTACGACGCTGTGTCGCCGAAACGAAACGCAGGGCCTCACGGATATCCGTCCCCTCCCGCGTTTCTTCTGCCGCCAGCACCTCACGCACCAGTCGCTGAACCGCTGTCTGTCCCTTACGTGGTGGGATGGATTGGATTACCCGATTGGAAAAGAGCACTAACCCGACTTTGTCGTTGTTCGCCATTGCCGTCATCGCGAGCAAGGCCGTCAATTCTGCAGCACGCATCGCTTTGGAGCGTCCATTCGTGCCAAAGCTTTGACTTCCAGAAACGTCAACCATAAAGAGAACCGTCAATTCACGCTCTTCACTAAAGCGTTTAATATAAGGTTCACCTGTTCGTGCTGTGACATTCCAGTCAATTGTACGCACATCATCACCGGGTTGATAAGGACGAGCTTCATCAAACTCAATCCCCTGCCCCTTAAACACAGAATGGTAATCACCGCTCAAACGCTCATCTAACAGCCGGCGCGTGAGAATGCGAATCCGTTTTACTTCCCGGATAAGCTCTTCTGTATTGATTTCCATAGTGCAGTAAGCCTATGATAAGAACATCGGATTAGGGTACTGGCACTTCTGCAAGCAGATGATCAATAATCTTATCCGATGTCCAGTTTTCAGCCTCAGCCTCATATGTCAACAACAAACGATGGCGCAAGACATCATGTGCCACATCTTTCACATCTTGTGGTACCGCATACGAACGTCCAC
Source organism: Kiritimatiellia bacterium (assembly GCA_017457555.1). GTDB lineage: Bacteria > Verrucomicrobiota > Kiritimatiellia > RFP12 > DVOR01 > Spyradenecus. The sequence goes on from JAFTHG010000223.1 coordinate 11,436, forward strand.
GCAAAAGTGCCATTGCGCGCGTCGCTAATTTCAGACAAATCGAGGCGCGTGGCGAGGCACCCAATTGGATTGTGCCCTCCAAATCCGCCAATCCCTTAAAGGATGCCGGATCACGTGTCGCAAAGACAAGGTCAAGAATATAATCATCTACTTTGCTATCACAGTGCACATCCGCTGCAGCCTGACGCAACACTTGAATATCTTCTGCTGTGACACAACATTGTGGCATCGGTGCAGTTAAAGATGTTGGGCGCGTATTCCCATTCATAATGCGCCGCTCATCTTCACGGCTGGGATGGGTTACTACACATTTGAGCATAAAGCGGTCTGTTTGTGCCTCTGGCAAGGGATATGTCCCTTCCTGTTCAATGGGGTTCTGCGTTGCCATTACTAAGAAGGGATCGGGCAGTGCATAAGTCGTATCGCCCAAGGTGACCTGACGCTCCTGCATTGCTTCCAAAAGTGCCGATTGCACTTTGGCGGGAGCACGGTTGATTTCGTCAGCAATCAAGAGATGCGTGAAAACTGGCCCTTTACGCGGCGTGAAGGTGCCTTCTTTATGGTTATAGGTCAAACCACCTGTCACGTCCGCCGGCAAAAGATCCGGAGTAAACGAAATGCGCCGAGTTTCCAATCCAAGTGCAGCAGCAAGCGCTCGGACGGCAGTAGTCTTTGCTAGACCAGGCACGCCTTCCAGAAGAATATGCCCACCCGTCATTAAAGCAATAAGCAAACAATCTAAAAGATGTTCCTGACCGACCAATATTTTATTGACTTCAGTACGAATCGCAGTTAAAGCCTGTGTACAACGAAACGTGTTATCAGAATGCATAGAAAGAAAGTCCTTTCCGGTGTAAACCGTTTTGTCTACTATTATATCGCATCTCCCCACCTGTCACAAGTGCACTTTCATACGATTTCGTGAATACGTTATTCCGGTGCTCCAAAGCGCAACCGAATAAGACCCAAATTCACTTGATTAAACCACCTAACAGCGTATGCCCCGAGTGTTACTTGGCGAACACCAGATAAACATTAGGGATGCAAAATTTGCTGTAAGGCTCGTTGATGCGCTGTTGAAAAGGTTTCGTGAGAGAAGAGGCACACGCCTTCTGGATTATGTTGTAAGAGCTCTCGTATGACGGACACCAGTGTTTCCGGAGGTAAATCAGGCAAGTGTAAGCCCGGATAGATGGGATAAGTCCCAACGATCCGACGACGTGCCTCTTGTGTTCGGGCGATAATCCACGCGGGGTCTTCACCATAGAAACTGGCATAAACCATCGGGAATGCAAAGTCTAAATTAAAGCGGCTCCAATCTTGATAGACCATATCTGCCGCCATATCAGGTGTGGGAAAAACTGCCGCTCCACATTGTTTACCCGATTGACGAACGGTATCAGCCAGTAAATTCGCCACAGTAGCGACTTGGTTTAGACGAAACGCCTTCCACGCAGGATCTGTCGCCTGCGGTTGACGACCAAAGGATGATACGCACATTTCACAATAACAGAAATCATACGCCGGCAAAATCTGACTCATATCCAAGCCATAGGTTTTCCAAAGTGCTTTTGGGAGGATGACATCAGGCAAGCGAATGTAATCCAACTGTACCGCGTCAATGGTAGGGATTGCGGCAATTTGTGCAACTTGTTCCATCAAATAGGTGCGCACATCTGGATGTGATGGGCAGAGAAATTGATAATACGGTACAAAGGGACGCTCTTCTTTTTTGTGGCAACGCTTTCCCTCATGGCTCACCGCATACCAGAGCGGATGTTGCAAAGCGACCGCATCTTCAGGACGATTGAGCGACCAGAACCACGCCACCGTCTTTAAGCCAAGCGTCTTTCCCCATGCAGAGATTTTGGCGATGGCATCCGGTTGACCATCAATAA
>JAFTHG010000224.1 GCA_017457555.1 Kiritimatiellia bacterium
CAGTCCCGAAAATCCCGTTACAGAAGCCGAACTCTATGACACCTGAACCGATGCAGAACGAAAGGCTTTAGAGAGCAAAGATGATGATGGACGCAATACGCCCATTAAATTGCTGGGATGTATCAATGCCCTTGCCAAACAGCTCACCAACTCCGCACTTTTGGATGACACTGACCGCGAGCCTGCTCGGCGTGCCGTAGCTTTCTGCCGCACTATTGCCGCCTCTAAAGCTATCACCGCCCTCTTTAACAAGTTTGCAAACGATGTGCGCTTTAACCAAAAATTACGCGTGGAAGCGCATCACGTAGATGGCAGTATGAGCGCACTGGAACGTAATGACCATCTGGCATGGCTAAAAGCCGATACGTCCCCACATGATTGCCACGTCCTTACCAATGTCCGTTGTCTCTCCGAAGGCGTGGATGTCCCCAGTCTGGATGCCGCACTCTTTCTCTCCAAGCGCAACTCGGAAATTGACGTGGTGCAGAGCGTGGGGCGCGTTATGCGCCGAGCCGCCGGCAAACGTTTCGGCTACATCATTATCCCCGTGGTGATTCCTGAAGGACGCGACCCGGCACAGGAATTAGCCAATAGTGACACCTTTGGCGTCGTCTGGACAGTGCTTAATGCCTTGCGTTCACACGACGACCGCTTTGAAGCGGAAATTAACAAACTGCGCTTCAATCAAAAACAGGATAATGGTCCCACGCGTATCATTATTGATGGTGGCGGCACCGAGAGTGGCGGTGATGCGGGAAAAGCCGTACAGGGTGAATTTGATCTGCGTTTCCCGGAAAACATGGAGAAATACCGCGCACTCCTCTATGGACGCATTGTTGAAAAATGTGGGGATCGCTTCTACTTTCAGCGGTGGGCAGCCGATGTTGCAGCCATTGCGCAACGTCACATTGAGCAACTCAAACGCCTTTGCGCCACCGATCCCCGTGCCAATGACGCCTTTCGGCGGTACTACGCCTTTCTTCAAACTGCAGTCTACACCACGATTACCGAAGATGATGCGCGAATTATGCTCGCCCAACAACGCATTACCGCGCCCATCTTCAATGCACTCTTTGGCGACAACCACTTTACGCAGTCCAATCCCGTCTCTGAAGCCCTTGACCACGCTGCCGACTTGCTCTTACGTTTGGAATCTGAAGACGATCACCGCAAGTTGGAACGTTTTTACGAATCGGTCAAGCGGCGTGTTGAGGGGATCCAAAGCGCAGATGCCAAGCAGGAAATCATCAAAACGCTCTATGACACCTTCTTTGCCGTAGCCTTCAAATCCACCGCGGAAAAGTTAGGCATCGTCTTTACGCCCATTGAAGTGGTAGACTTTATCTTGCACTCAGCAGATGGCGCCTTACGCACGTATTTCGGGAAATCCCTCTCCGATGAAAACGTGCATATCCTTGATCCTTTTACGGGCACCGGCACCTTTATCGCACGTCTGCTCTCTAAAGATTTAGCACTTATCCGCGATAAAGACCTCTATCGCAAATATACGCGCGAACTCTACGCCAATG
>JAFTHG010000225.1 GCA_017457555.1 Kiritimatiellia bacterium
CTTATCATCGTCATCATCATCGGTCAAATCATCCAGCTCTTCAATCTGGAAGGTGGCTGCCTCTGCTTCTGCGGCCGCGGCATTCTTCTGCTGCAAGGCCTGCATTTCGCCAAGGCTCGCCAGAATCTCATCGCGACTGACGGTCAAAGCCACCGTAATGGTCTTGCCATTTGCCGCGATCTTGATCTTCTTCAGGATTGCGCCCGTCTTGCTATCCGGCGTCCCCATGGCCATCGGCAACAACATTCCCGTGGCAAGTGCCTTATAGCCAATGAGCATCTCGGAGAGTTCGGCAGCCGTAGCTTCCGTGGTGCAAGCCAGCGAAAGCGTGAGATTGCTGATATCGCCATTGCTATCAGTAGCCAACGTGAGCGTTTCGGCCTGTAATGCCCACGGGACCTGCGTTGCAATTCCCGTGAGTTGTTCTGCAGGTACGAAATCCTTAAGGGTCTTTGCGATGTCCTTTGCCACCCATGTGCCAGTAGTCAACGCACCGGCCGGCATCGGTTTGAAAGCGGCCATTAAGGGACTCTTTGCGCTAATCGCAGGCATCTTGCCCATACGATACGCTTCAGCATCCTGATAAGAGGGCATCCCTACAAAGACATAACCGGTTTTCGTCGCGCAAACACCAATGAATGCCGGAGCCTCTTCGTCATCTTCCGTTTCAAATGCCAGCCAAGCACCCTTGGCCATCATCTTGCAATCGGGTTCTTCCTGTTTGGCAAGAAGCGCCTCCAGCTTCGTCTTCAATGTTGCCAGATTTGCCTTGGGATTCTCAACGACAAGCGCGCCAAAGAGCTGCGGATCATCCTCTCCGGCCTTCGGCTGGACAAGGTCGAAATAACACGTAATAGACTTGGCCGCACACGTCTTTTTTGCCTTGTCATAACCAAAAACTTCAGCAACGACATCGCCCAGACCGGGAACTGCATCATTCAGTTGCGCCATCCCGTCAACATTCGGATCAATATCCAGACCGAGCTTCTTCAGACCCTCAATCCACGCCTTTTCAGCTTCAGGATTCTGGTTATTCAAGCCATCAGCAGTGAACACCCAGTCTGCACTTTGCGGAACCAGCTTGGCATTGGGAGCAGCAAACAATGACACCGTTGCGACCATCGCCGCAGCAGATGCGATAAATGATTTGAAAAATGAAGACATCATACACATTCCTTTCTGTTGAGATGCAGTATAGCACATCATACGATACAAGAATAGAAAGGATTCAAAAAACTTTACCTGCGTTCTCTTATCGGCACTTCTGCGGCGCAACCACCATTTCTTTGACGCAGGTCGGGCGTTTTTTCGCTTTTTTGTGCTGGTTTTTGCCCTGTTGAAAACTTTTTTTGATGGTGCGGGTTTGGAGGCGGTTTTGCCACGTTTTAGCCCCAAAAGTGCCGTTTTTGATGAGAAGTGTTTTTCCGTGTAAGTCTTTGATACGCAGTGACTTATGTTGAAAATCGCTGTAACTCAACTCGGCTACAGCGGCTTCCTTGGCATAAAGTGACTGAGTTATCAACACGATTTAGCCTGTTGATAACTCCAATGTCGCTGAAACTGCGCTTCAATGTCACTGAAATTGGAGATGAAAGTCGCTGAAATTGACCCGCCTTTTCGCTGACATTTTGGCGCAAAAATGCCACTTTTTCGCTATAAATCTGTTGATAACTTTTCCCACAATTGAAATTAATCAGGTGGGGTGAGAATGGGGGAAGAGGGCGGAAAAGGCTGGAATAGCGGGGTTTCGTGGGATTTTTTGGGGTGAGAATAAGTTTGAGAAAGTTTGGGGCGAAAAACGGGAATTAATCAAAAGTTTGAGAAAGTTATGGAATTTTTTGCGGGCGGCTTGCAGGGTGGTTGCAGGCCGCTTGTTTTGTATTTGCAAGACCTGCGAGAATTGCCGTAGTTAATCTTTAATAGGTGACGTGTGTGCGCGATAATGGGGGGCAGTTTCCGTGGACAGGAGGTTTGTGCCGGCGCCTTCTTTACTCCGAAAGTCCGGCCTCATTTTAGCGGGGCATTTGATGTGGATTATTTTAGATTCTGAGGCGCTTTTGAGTCGCTTGAGTGGACCTGAGCATCAGGCATTGGATCGCGTGGCGATGGATTGGCAGCAGGATGATGTTTTGGGTCAGATTGCGCATGAGGTGGCGGAGGAATGGCGCGGTGCGTTGCGTCGTGCGACGGTGGTTGATACGCGCCCCGATGCGGTGCCATCGGAGGTATTGATTCACATTTTGGCCGATTTTCGTTACCGTGCGTTTACGCGTCTTCCTGGCGTGGGCAATTTGCTTGATGAGCGCCGTGTTGAGGAGTGGAAACGGGCGCTCTCCATTCGCGACAATCTGCATAAGATGAGTTACGAACGCCCCGATGCGGAGCATTGTCCTGTGGATGAAAAGGTGAGTTTACCTACGCCCCACATGATTCGCGTGAACCGTGGCATTTTGGACTGATTATGTCGGAATTGATTGACACTATTTTGCTGCCGTATCAACGCCGTTGGGTGCGTGATGAGAGCCGCTTTAAGATTGGCTTATGGAGCCGTCAGACGGGTAAGTCCTTTGCGACGGCGGCCGAGGCGGTCTTTGATTGCCAGCTCAAACCGAAGTCGCTTTGGGTGGTACTTTCTGCGGGCGAACGTCAAGCGATTGAATGGATGCGCAAGGCGAAGCAATGGGCTGAGGCGGTGAATTTGGCCTTGGAGGGTTATGAGGAGATTCGGCATAAAGAAGAGGTGATGACGCGAGCGGAGATTCATTTTGGGAATGGTTCGCGCATTGTGGCCATTCCGGCCAATCCCGACACGGCGCGCGGTTATTCTGCGAATTTGGTGCTCGACGAATTTGCCATCCATGAAAAGCCCTGGGATATCTGGGCTGCGATTTACCCGTCCATCACCAACCCTCTTTCTGGCGAAAAGAAGCTGCGCATCGTTTCCACGCCCAAGGGCATGGGCAATAAGTTTGCCGATCTGTGGCACAAGAATGACGCCTATAGCAAGCACAAAGTCACCATCGAAGATGCCGTGACAATGGGCTTACCAGTGAATCTTGCCGAACTGCGTGCTGGCGTGGATGACCCCGACATTTGGGCACAGGAATATCTCTGTGAATTCATCGACACCACCAGCGTCCTCTTGCCCTATGAACTCATCGCCAAGTGCGAGGCCGAGCCAAAGAACTTAATGCCCACACCGGGCGCAGAACGTTTTATTGGCATGGATATCGGCCGTAGCAAGGACCTTTCGGTACTGATGGTGGGCGAACGCACAGGCGATCAGGTGCGTATCATTCGTCAGGAAATCTTTAAGCGCATGCCCTTCCATGAACAGCTTAAACACCTCTGCGATATGGGCCGAGAGGCGCAGGTTCAGCGCATTGCCATTGACGCCACCGGCATCGGCGCGATGTTGGCCGAAGAGGCGCGTCGCGCGCTGGGTGGCAAGGTGATGCCAGTGACCTTTACCCACCAAAAGAAGAACGATCTTTACAGTGCCATGCGCAGACGTTTTGAGGAGCGCACGGTGGTGATTCCTTCGGATCGAGAGTTGCGCGAAGACCTCCACGGTGTGCAGCGTCAGGTCTCAACGAGTGGCACGATTTCCTACCGTGCTGCGCGCAATGAAGATGGCCACAGCGACCGTGCTTCAGCCTTAGCCCTTTTGATTCATGCGGCCGAACGCAAGGGCGGTTTTTTCATGCCCCTTACCCTTAAGAGGAGAGCGAGATGAGTAAATTTAAAGCCTATGTTGGCAAGCGCAAACAGAGCGCATTGAGCAAGACTGAACGAGCCTGGTTTGAGGGCTTCAATCCTTTGCGTGGATTGACGCATCAGCAGGCGTTAAATGTGTTTGACATGGCGCGTCGTGGGTGCGATGTGCGGTTGCAATGGATTTATCAGAATATCGAGGAGGCGGATCCGACGTTGATGGTGTGCGCGGAACGTCGTGCCTCGGCTTTGGTGGATTTAGATTGGACGATTCGGAAGCGTCCGGCTGGGCGTGTGATAGGCTATGATGAGGGCTTGGCGGCTGAGCAGGCGGCGCTTTTGGAGCGGGCTTATGGTCAGGCGGAGGATGTGAATTTATTCCCTGCGATTGAGCATCTTTCGAGTGCGTTTTTTAGGGGGCACGCGCATTTGCAGCCGCATTACACGGCTGATGGTTTGGGATTGAAGGGCTTTGATTGCCTGAATGCGTGGAATCTTTCTCGTGAGGTCACGAGTGGCCGATGGCATTGGAATCCTGAGGCGAAGGAGGTCATGGATGTGGCGCGTGAGTGCGAGGAGATTCCACCGGGCGAGGTGGTGCACTTGGTGCGTTCGCGTCATATTGACTATCCGGCGATGATGATTTATCTGCGTTCGGCTCTGGGTGAGAAGCTTTGGGGGCAATTATTGGAGCGTTATGGCATTCCGCCGGTGATTGTGGTGATGCCTGACACGGTGGATCCTAATCAGGTGGAGCAGTTTGCCCAATCGGCGCAGGGCATTTACGAAGGGAGTGTGGGCGCGCTGCCGTATGGTTCGAGTGTGCACTATGCCTCTGAGGCGCGTGGTGTTAATCCCTTTAAGGAGTTTTTGAGCCACCAGCAGGAACTGGTGGTGCTCATGGCGACTGGTGGCATGCTCACGAGTTTGACGGGCGCCACGGGCATCGGTCAGGGTGCCTCGGATGCCCACGAAAAGACGTGGCGCACCATTGTGCGCCGTGACGCAGGGCTTATCGCCTCTGTGCTGAATCGCACGGTGACAGATGCGCTTTTAGATCGCGCCTTCCCTGGCAAACCCCACTTGGCGCGCTTTGATTTTGAGACGCGCGCAGCTCCCACGCCTGCGGAGATTTTCGACTGCGCTGGCAAGGCTGTGGTGGCAGGTTATAGGGTTGAAAAGTCCGAACTCGAAGAGCGCACCGGCTACCGTTTGATTGAAGCATCGAGCGCACCCCCTCCGCAGTGGGAGGGGGGCCACGATAAACCTTTTATGGAGGGGGCTATCGCCGCCCCCTCCACCCCTGCGGCAGGGCTGAACCCTGCACGGCAGTTTTTGAATAGGGAAAAAGCGGGAAATGAAAAGGCGCTTAAAGCCCTTGCACGGAGTTTGCAGCTTGACTTTGGACCGATTGCAGAGGCCCTGCAGACCTTCTTTGATGCGCCCTCACAGGCTGAAGCGCAGCGCCTCATCGAACGCCTTCCCGACCTCCTCCCCGACGATCCGCAGAGTGCCGTGATTTTGGAGCAAGCCATCGCCGAAGCGTATGGCGATGCCGTTCAGGAGGAAGGTGAAGATGTGGTGGTCAATATGCGCCCGAGTGCGTCAGCACTGGGAAATGGGGAGTGCCGAGCCCGTGACCCTTCTAAATGCCGCACCCACGGCAATCATCCCGGCGAAGGGCAAAGAGAAAGGGAGACAAAAACGCGTGATCGCTTCGGGTCAATAGATACACAACACCTCATCGAAAATCCTAAGCGGAACTATGAACGTGCAGAAAAGGTGTTTGAGAAAGTTTTAGCCTCCAAAACATCTATAGATAAAGGGGTCTACCGTGAGGAAACGGGATGGATTCGTTTTGATTGGGGATGGGAAGGTAATCCGCATAAAGATAAAGATGGGCGTACCTACGTCGGCGGACATGGTATTTCACATATGAAAGCTAAACATGAGAAAGATCTGAAATATTTACCTGCAGTTTTAGCATATGGAGATTTTTATGCGCATGAAAATCCCGTTAAACTATATGTAGTTCATGGGTCACGTTTTGCAGTCGTTGCTTCGCTACATAAAGACGGTAAAAAAACGATTACAGAATATGAACCTTCGAATCCGGCAGAAATTGAGCGAATAAAGAAAAATCCCCGAGCTAAAAAACCCGGGGAAAACTAAAAGACAAGGTGATATGCGGCACTTTTCTAATCTGCCATTGCATATCTACAAATCCGTGCCTCAGTAAGTTACTTCCGGAAATGTTGCCTGCCAGTAAGAACAGTAAACCACAAACGATGAAGGTTTGTCAATGAAAAAGGATGAAAAAAGTCAGATTGAATATTGCACAATATAACCGCGAGGGTAAGAAGAGTGACTTTCAGAGGAAAGAATGCCGAAAAGGAAAGAAGAAGGCTTATCATCCTACGCCCCCCGGGGGGCGACGCGCCAAAATGAAAAAAGTCAGCAATTCCGC
>JAFTHG010000226.1 GCA_017457555.1 Kiritimatiellia bacterium
ACCAACGACCGAGTCAAAACAGACCATTGAGCCAGCATGACCGTAGTCGTTCAAACTCAAGGCGCCCATGCCATTGATGTTCTGCAATGTGATCGTACCTGTCCAATCCGCATCCGTCAGGCCGACCTTGGAGACTGGTAAGACACCCGAGCAGAGCAAGGTGCCGGCACCCGAGATTGTACCAGAGGTAATCGCTGAAGCATTTTCAATCTTCAACGTTGCATCCTGGGCTATCACCGCAGGACCAGTGAGTGTATTCGCGACTTTAAGGGTCAACGTACCGCCATTCACATTCAAGGTACCTGCACCATTCATGGCCGTACCAATTGCGAAAGTTCCCTGTGTATTGAGCGTACCCGTCAATTCAGGCAAGGTCTTCGTCAAGGTATCTTCATTGCCCGTAAGCGTGCAAGTGATTGGTAAAGCAACCGGTAAGGTCGTAGTGGCATTCAAAGTAGCCACATCAAAACCAAAGGCCGTCTGTGCCACCGAGAAGGAATCTATCGTTGCTGTCGTAACTGTAGTTTTCAATGTGCCGCTTTCACCTGTAATCACAAGCGTTGGCAAGGCAACATCTGTGCCAGCGAAGGTCAAGGTCGCCCCCGGCGTACCATAGACGATATTCAGTGCTGTGAGACTTGGGAAGCTAGTCTTCACATCTGCGAGGGTCAACGTCGCATCCGCTGTCACCGTCAAAGTGATATCCGTGATAAGCGCCTTATCCACATCGACATACGTGACATCTGCACTTGTGCTACCATTCTTCCACGTTAACGCATCCCAAGACTGTTCCCCTGTCAGTTCAGCCGTCAACGTCGTTGCACGTAATGCGAGATAAGCCACATCGCCATCCACCACTACTTCACGCGTTGTGGGAATATTCACAATTGTTGGAGTAGAGCCACTAATGGTTGCCAATGTAATCGGCGTAGTTTCCGAGGCTGCAACCAACGCCTTGTAGTCATCTGCCAAAGCCAACGTTGTCGCTGCAATCGTCGGGTAACGCGTCGGCAAGACATTTGCAGTCAACGTGACATTCGTAGCCGTCAACGTTGAAGCACCATTAAACGCATTCGCCGAAAGCGTCAAAGCTGTAGTTGCCGATTCGGTAAGATTGACACCGTTAGCCAAACGAACATCCTCTCCTAAGATGACCGTACCATCAAGTGCCATTGCACGATTAATAATTGCCGAACCACCATTCGTTACAATTGTGGCATTCCGTAAGGTTGCACCATCAGCATCAACCTTTACCCAACTATTAGCCTGATCCCAACCGTAGCCAATGTCCAGCGTACCTGCCGCCATTATAATCGTGCCATTTATGATTGTCGGATTCGTCAGGTAGACAGTTGAACTATTGTTTACGGTCAAGGTATAACCATTCAAATTGAATGTATTGAGTGCCCAATCCGTTGCAATTGAACGGATAGCCGCTGTACCCGAAATGGTTGAGTCTGCAGAGAGCGTAATGTTAAACGTAGACCATGCGCTCTGGTCTGTCATTTCAGAGCCGGTGTTGGTCAAGGTACCACCCGCAAGCGTCAAGTCAATCGGTTGTGCGTAGCCATTCAAGTCAAAGGTGGCCCCAGCCTTCACGGTAACTGCGCGATTCGTCAATTGTGATGTCGCCCCAGCCTTAATAGTGCCCGATGTAATTGTGACCGCAGTCGTGCCTGGCATCACCTTATTCAGAGTGCCATCACCATAAAGTGTATACGTCGGCGTAGTTGGTAATAGTGATGTACCATTAACAATACCAACGCCCAAACCGAGTGTCCCCTGCTCCACTGTAATTTCGTTTGCAGTAAAGGAGGAAGCTGTCGTCAACAAGGTGCCACTGTAAGCACCCATAACCGCAATCGTTGGCAAGACAATATCATTACCAGCAAAGGTCAATGTTGCGCCTGTCTTCTGAACAACAACATTGACTTTCGCCAAGTTTGGCACTTCTGCCGTGAAATCTTCCGGACACTGCAATACAGCATCATCACTCACGCGCAACGTAATATCCGTCACAGCATCCCAATTCATCGTGCCATCAACAATCGTAGCACCTTCAGGTGTCTGCCATTCCAAATCATCCCATGAGGTTGATGTATTCACATCGGCAACAATTGCCGAGTAATCATCCTGTGTCACTTTCTTACAGATAAGGGTGTACCATGAACCACTCGTTGTGACGTCAAGGCCTAACCCTTCAGTATTCGTCAAGCTGAAATTGCTAGTTGACAAGGCTGTTGTTGATGTCAACAGTTTCGCAGGCGAACTCATTGTAATACCATCCGGAGGGGTTACACTTACGCCACCAGAGGGGAAAGAGAGCGTTCCATTTGCACCTATTTGAATCGAAAGCGGATCATTTGGATCAACAATCGCCAACTTTGAATAAGGATTAAATGTCACACTACAATTATTGTCCGATATCGGTACAAGTTCTCCGCTACCACCAAAGGTCGCAGACATTCCAATGTAATACCGTTTCGCATATCGATGTGTACCGTTGAGTAACAAGGTCGTATTTGAATCAACAACTGTCCCATGGAACGAATAGGTATTAGTGCCTGACATTACAACTGTACCACCACCAGACATGGAAATCTCATATTCAATGGCATTTGTACCATTCTGTACGTTCGCAGGGACATTTAAACGTGCACCTGTTGAGACAACCCATTTGGCGTTTCTGGAACCACCATTTGCGTCACACCCAAAGGCAAAATTACCACTAAAGGTTGCTTCGCCCTCTGTAACCTTTATTACACCTCCACGTGATTGTTGAATCGTATTCGTAGAAGCATGCATTGTCGCACCATTCTTAAATTCAAAGGTACGACGGATGTACTGGTTGTTTGAACCAACTTCAACGTGACCACCATCCACGACAAGTACAGTACGGTCTTGCTGATTAGCCGTATCCGCCCAACCAAAAACATGGGCACCTAGTAGCTTGACTATCCCGCCTTGGTTGACAATAATACGGCCATCAGAAGTTTTATCCGTTGTATTAAGTACACCCATCTTGCCACCGGCTCCCGCCAACGTCAAGGTCGCACCATCTTCAACAATCCAGTTACCTGTAAACTGATTGTATGCGTAGGTATTGTTATCACCACTTGCAGAGGACGTCACCCCCGACTTGAAGGTTAAATCCTTCGTGCCAATCAATGTTGTTGGCACGGTAGTAATCACGCCATCTTCAAAAGTAATTGCAGAATCTACTGTCAGAGAAGTTAAGGTACTTGGAAGAGGCGCACCCGCCAAGGTTAATGTGTAGTCACTTGACTGAATAGCCAACGTTGTCAAGGCTTGTGTTGCCACATCACGTGTCACAGTAGCATTTGCCTTCAAGAGAAGCGTTACCGATGTTACCATACGCCAATCTGGCGTAACGGCATTCGCACTCATATCATACCATTCAAGTTCCGACCAGTTTACATCTTCAGTAATTGTAGCTTGAACCGCTGTTGCAGACGAACTCAATCCTTCCGGGGAAATGTAATAAACATTATTCACCCAGTCTGTTGTTGTGTTCTCAGGTTGATTTGAGAGTGTAATTGTAACAGATGTTATATCTTCCAAATTAGGCATTGACAATAATGGAATCGCTGCACGAACTGAAGTAATACCACTTCCCAAACGCATCGTCACCGCAGAAGATATTGAACCGCACACTTCTAAGGGATCAACAGCACTTGTAACTTCAATGACCGATGTAGTATCCGTCATCGTTAACGAGCCTTCAATTGTACCACTACCACAAAGTGTTGCACCCGCTGCGACAGTGACATTTCCCTTGCAGACGACACCATCACCGATTGACGTTGTACCTTCAACCTTGTAAGGATCCCACAAGGTCATTGTACCACCATCTGTGAGCAATGTAACATCGTTCAAAGCCAGCGTGACACTGTTTGGCGAGTGGTTATCCACCGCCACAGCACCTTCTTCCACCACAATCGTACCATCGTAGATGCTGGCATGGTAGATCGTGAAGGTATTTGTGCCGCGTTTCGTCAGTGTATAAGTATTCAAATTAAGGCTGTGAAGCGCATACCCGCTCGCTAACGAATAGAAATTACTCGTACCATCAATAAAAGAGTCTGCCGACAAGGAAATCCGATACGTTTGACGCTTCGCACTTCCAATTCCTGCACCTGTATTTGATAACGTACCACCATTCAAGATTACACTACACGAGAGCGGGCACCCATTGAGATCCAATGTCGCACCAGCATCTACTTGAACCGAGCGCGTCATCACGCCGAGTTGTTCTTCCTTTGACAACTTCACTGTGCCACCACGGAAGACAATCAAACCAGTGCCATTGATATACTTCGTCAAAGTCTGAAGTGACTCCGACCCAGCAATACCCAACGTCACCGATTCCGGAATGGTGTATGCCGAATCCGCCCCATAAGCCGCATTCAACAGACTGACAGATGCAGTCCAGTCTGGAATCGCAAAGTCAAAGGCAGTCACACGCAATGGTGCAGCACCCGTGCAAAGTAATGCACCATTGTCCGTTCCGACCAGGCTTAACGTGGACACCTCCATATCACCCGTTTCATCAAGCGTAATGGTCTTGCCCGTGGTTTCGCCATAGTCAATCACCAGATTCGGCAGCGTCATCGCTTCAGCGGGAAGCTTCAGTGCTACCGTATCGGGTGTATTTTCATCCACAATTAAAGTGACCTTTTGAACCGCAGTCCAGTCAATATTATTCAGCGTTTCGCCAAAAGCATCACACCATGAAAGCGCATTCCACGAAGCTGTTTCGGCAGCCAAGGTGGCGTACACTTCACGTTGCGATCCCACCAAACGAAGCTTAAGCGTGGAATCCTCAACCGCCAATACCCATGTACCACCATCTGTAGGTGAAGTCATCCCCTGCAAGGTCGGCACGCTACCAGTGAAACCTTCTACCAACGTGTACTCTGTGGCACTGCCACGATTATACGCAGCAGCAACCGATTCACTGACCTCCAAAGTAGAGAAGCGAGCCGCTGTAGAAGCCGTGATTGCTTCACGCAAAACACTTGAACCTGTCAAACGCACCGTTGCAGCACCAAAAACATCAGCCTTAACCTTGAGATTAACAGGTAAGACAACAGTTCCACTTCCTGCCAATGTCGCAATTTCAACATGGTCAAGCAGGACATTGGAAGACCCCACTGCTCGACTCAAGTCCAAAGTTGTACCAGGATTCAGATAAATGAGACCTGTGTAACCCGACCAGAAACCGGAGGCTCGACGTGCAGTATAACCCGACAACGTCATCCACGAGGATGTCGCAATACCATCATAACTCTCCGAGTCAAGCGTACGTTCATCCAAAATTTGCCAGACTTCACCTTCATTGGCCGTCTGTGCGGAATCCCCCGTGCTGGGACGCCAATTGGAAATATCATGTGCCATTGCAACAGACCATTTCCAGAAGAACGTATTGAGGTTTGATGGCGTACCAACATTATAACCCGTGAAAAGGACGCCCTCTTCGCCGGCATCGACAACGAAGTAAACACGCTGTGAACCATTGGAACCATAAGTTCCATGTGTTTCTGTCCAACGGAATTCCGTAGAAGGATTATTATCCAATAAGTAGCCAATTCCACCAATGTCAGCCGTTACACTATATTGTTCATCATTGGCAATACCAATCTGGACTCGATTATTATTACCCGAATCAAAGCGAGCAATCTTCATGCCTTCCGGCCATGCCTGATTTTCACCTGAAAGCGTCGTAACGAAATCACTCAACCCCGTTGATGGAGCCCACCACTGCCAGCCAGTGTAACGTTCATAAGCTTCAAACTTCAAATAGCGCGCACGCAAGCCCATACTCCCCGCAGGAGCAAGTGTACCGGCCTTTACAGTAACATTCTGCGTCAATGCCGCAGGTGGCAAATAAAGCGTACCAGTGCCTTCCTTGATAATCGTCCCGCCCTCTGAAGTCGGAATACGGCTTTCCGGATAAGAGAAATCTTCTGTCACGACAATAGCAATATCACCGCCGGCACGTTCAAACGTTGCAGTTGCTTCCGCCATGACCTGAGCATTCACGCGGATAGTAGCACCCGTAGAAGCAACGTATGTACCATAACCCGAAAGATTCGCATTCGTCAAATCCAAGTTTCCTGTAACGATGATACGACCTTCGTTTAATACGGCACTCGGTGCAGCCGCTGTGGTATTCAGAGTAACCGTAGTCCCCTTCCTGACCGTTAAAGGCACAGCCGGGATCTTACCTGTAAGTGTATACAGCGTATCTTGTGCCGTTACCGTAATGGCTACCGGTTCTTCTGGAATCGCCACAGTCGCTGTTGGATATCCATCAACATCATTAAAGTAAAGATGCTTATCTGGTGTTGGATCATATTCCACCGTGGTATCATTCACAACCCAACGATCTGTTGTCACCTCGTCAACAGTCTTGGTGCCATACCATGCCACATTGTCATTTGAACGTACCGAGAGTGTTACTGCTGTTTCAGTACGCGTCAAGAAGGCAACCAAGTTAGAGTCTTCTGGAAGTGTATCCGCTAAGGTAAAGTTTACTGTACACGATTCCGGATAGGTCAAAATCGTCCAATCCCCTACTTCACTCAAATCCGTTACCGTGACAACAAGATCTGCCGGTGAAGTTAGACTGTCACGTACATTCAACGGTGCCGAAGAGGCAATCGACAGTGCTCCTCCATTGAAAGCAAGCGAATTCACAGTCGTTGCTTGTTCTACTGAAAGGGCACCCTTTACCGTCACTGCAGCGTTGTAAAGCGCTTTCGCGTGACACAAACGCAATGTCGCACCACTATTCACGGTTACATTACCGACGAGC
>JAFTHG010000024.1 GCA_017457555.1 Kiritimatiellia bacterium
CATTCGGCAACAGCGAGCTGGAAGGGAAGCCAACCCGGCTTGCCGGCATCCATCTTCAAGATGGCCGGTAAGTGGGACAACTCTTCGCGGGCGGTGTTGTCTTCAAAGGCAGGGCGGGTGTAACAGGTGGCCTTGGGCATCTTACCCAAGGGGTGCGTTGTGCGGAAAAGGCAGGGCCAACCGGTGTTGATGGTGGTATCTGTCGTGTAATGGAGGGTGAGCTGACGGCCATCGGCACGGGCGATAGCATCCAGCCATGCCCCCACCTTCCGCTCAAATGCACCATCAAAGAGGATGGCATCAAAGGCGTTTCCGGCGCGGACATTGAAGCCACCCGTGGGCAAGTGTTGGGCGGCATAGAGCACTTCTTCGGTCAATGCCAGACCTTCGCGGACGGATTCCTTTAATTGGTCGGCCAATTCCGGGTGGATGCCGCTCAGTGCCGGGAGCTCAAATGCTTCGCCCCGTAAGGCAAGAGCCAGACCTGCTGCTGCGACATAGGCCTCCGACACCGGACCCTTCGGCACCTTACCATTATAGAAGGTGTCGTCCGTGTAGACGCGTTGCCACACCTTGGGCAGGGCGATGAAAGGAAGATTGGCGCCGAGAGCCAGGCGTGCTGTCGTCTGCAATTTCAGGTTATCGCACAGGCCAGACATCTTGTAGACGGGCTTCTGCACAGCGACCACGGTGGTTTTGGGCAGATGAATCGGGCGCATCGCCTGAACGGAGAGCAGTCCCAGAAAGGCAAAACCTTCCGCCTCAGCCGGAGAAGGGGTCACCAATAGGTGATCAGCCTGATAGGATGCCTCGGCTTCCGGGGTGTAATGCCAGCCGCACAAGTAGTCAAAGGGCAGAACATCCACCTGTTCGTTGCCCAACATACTGCTGAGTTGCGCGGCAACAGCCGGCGCATCAATGGGTGCATCGTTACCGACGAGCCAGACAATTTTGGCGGAGAGCACCGGGGCAAAGCCCAGCGTCAAGAGCGTCAAAACCTGAAAACAACGGTGAAGCGTGTGGGTCATACGTGCCATCTTTCCGGTTGAGAGGGTTGGAAGGGTGCATTACTGGAAGCAACTGGTGAGAAGATCCATAACTCCCAGAATAATGCTTTGAATCAAGTGTTCCATACGCAGCAGAAGGTGTGCGATTAGAAGGTTTGCAGTTTGGCGAAGTCAAGTGTTGCAAAGAGGTCATCCAGCGTTTCAGCGCGGCGGATTTCAACCACCGAACCGTCCTCACGCAAGAGCAACTCTGCCGAACGTAACTTACCATTATAGTTGAAGCCCATGGCGTGACCGTGTGCACCTGCATCGTGGAGGACGAGCAAATCACCCGGCACAATCTCCGGTAACATCCGCTGAATGGCGAATTTGTCATTGTTTTCGCAGAGCGAACCGGTGACATCGTAGCAGTGATCTGCCGGTGCATCGCTCTTGCCCACCACGGTAATATGGTGATAGGCGCCGTAGAGAGCCGGGCGCATCAGGTTGGCCATGCACGCATCCAGCCCCACATAGTCGCGATAGGTCTTTTTCACGTGGCGCACGGTAGAAACGAGATAACCATAAGGCCCCGTGATGCAGCGGCCGCATTCCAGATAGATTTTCAATTCAGGGTGGCCCTTGGCGAGGAGTTGTTCGTAGGCTTTGCGGATGCCTTCGCCGACCATTTCCAGATTCACGCCATCTTGTTCGGGACGGTAAGGGATGCCGATGCCGCCGCCGAGATTGACAAATTCAAAGGTGATGCCCAGCGTTGCTTGAAGTTCGGCAATCAAACCAAAGAGCAGAATCGCCGTATCAATGAAGTATTGCGGGTTCAACTCATTGGAAGCAACCATCGTGTGCAAGCCAAAACGTTTGACACCCTTGTCCTTCAGGAGTTTGTAA
>JAFTHG010000025.1 GCA_017457555.1 Kiritimatiellia bacterium
GGACCTTTCAGGAACACTCCGAAAAACGCCCCGATGTGGTGATCTTTGTCAATGGTCTGCCGCTGGTCGTTATTGAACTGAAATCGCCATCACGGGAAGAAACAGATGCTTCGGAAGCGTACCGGCAGCTCCGCAACTATATGCTGGAAATTCCGTCATTCTTTGTTTACAATGCTTTCTGTGTCATGAGCGATATGGCAGAAACCCGCGTCGGCACGATCACCTCCGGCGAAGATCGTTTTATGCAATGGAAAACCGTTGACGGCGAAACCGAAAGTACTGCCTTTGCTGACTTTAATGTGCTTTTTGAAGGAATGTTGGAAAAACAGCGTTTCTTTGACATTTTGCGGAACTTCATTTGCTTCTCCCGCGATAATGGCAAAGAGGCTAAGATTTTGGCAGGGTATCATCAATTCTTTGCGGTGCGTAAGGCAATTGCCTCTACGATTCGCGCGGCACAGGACGATGGGAGAGGGGGCGTCTTTTGGCATACGCAGGGAAGTGGTAAGTCGCTCTCAATGGTGTTTTATGCGCACTTATTGCAACGAGCTTTAGATAGTCCGACGATTGTAGTGCTGACAGACCGTAATGATTTGGATAATCAGTTGTATGGGCAATTTGCGAAGTGTCAGGCCTTTTTGCGTCAAACGCCTGTACAGGCTGAAAGCCGTGAACATTTGCGTGAACTGCTTGCGAATCGTTCGGCAAACGGCATTATCTTCACGACGATGCAGAAGTTTGAGGAGTCGGGAACGGCACTTTCAGAACGGCGTAACATTGTGGTGATGGCCGATGAAGCGCATCGTGGTCAGTATGGCTTTGAGAAGATTAATGCGGATGGTCGGGTTCATATTGGTACGGCACGTGTGATTCGTGATTGTTTGCCGAATGCGACCTTTATCGGCTTTACAGGGACGCCCATTGCGCAGAAAGACCGCAATACACGAGAGGTCTTTGGCGATTACATTGACATCTATGACATGACGCAAGCAGTGGAAGATGGGGCGACGCGTCCGGTCTTTTATGAAAGCCGTGTGATTCATCTACGTTTGGATCAAGCCATTTTGAGGCAGATAGACGAGGAGTATGAATTACTCTCACAGCATGCAGAAGCGTATGCAATTGAAAAGAGTAAGAATGAATTGGGGCAGATGGAGAGTATTTTGGGAGCGCCTCAAACGATTGAAGCACTGTGTGATGATATTGTGGAACATTATGAGAATTATCGTGCTCAGGAATTGACGGGTAAGGCAATGATTGTGGCCTATTCGCGCCCGATTGCAATGCAAATTTATCGTCGTCTATTGGCGATGCGTCCCTCTTGGAATGAGAAGGTGGCCGTGGTAATGACCTCGGGTAATAATGACCCTGAGGAGTGTCGGGATATTATTGGGAATAAGGCGTACAAGGACGAACTCGCACGTAAGTTTAAAGACAATGATGCCCCGCTGAAGATTGCCATTGTGGTGGATATGTGGTTGACGGGATTTGATGTGCCCTCTTTGGCAACGATGTATGTTTATAAGCCGATGTCGGGGCACAACTTGATGCAAGCCATTGCACGCGTCAATCGTGTCTTTAAGGACAAGGAAGGCGGTTTGGTGGTGGACTATGTGGGAATCGCGAGCGCCTTGAAGAAGGCGATGCGTGATTACTCCAAGCGTGACCAAGATAATTACGGCGATACGGACATCGGTAAGGCAGCACTTCCAAAGTTTTATGAGAAGTTAGAAGTTTGCCGTGACCTTGTGCATGGATTTGTTTATACAGGCTTTATGAATGGTTCCGATTTGGAGCGTTCGCAGTTGATTGTTCGTGGCGTAAACTTTCTCTCAAATCCCAAAAGGGGTAAACAAAAAGACGTATTCATCAAGGAAGCGCTTCTTTTACGTCAGGCACTTTCGTTATGTCGCAGTATTGTGCCACAGAATGGCCGTTACGAAGGTGCCTTCTTTGAGGCGGTACGAACAATGCTCACGCGTATCACGGGAAACGCCAAACATTTCTCTTTGAAGGAAATTAACGAACGCATTAATGAACTTTTGAAGCAGAGTGTCAGTAGTGAAGGGGTGATTAATCTTTTTTCAGATGTTCAAAAGGAGTTTTCGCTCTTTGATTCTAAATTCTTGGATGAAATCGCTAGGATGAAAGAGAAGAATGTCGCGATTGAAATTTTGAAGAAATTACTTGCAGAACAGGTAGCGCTCTATCGTCGTACCAACGTGGTGAAATCTGAACGTTTCTTTGAGAAGTTACAACGTGCCATGAATGCCTATCTCAACGGAATGTTGACCAATGAGGAGGTGATTGAAGAACTTAAAAGGATTGCGCAGGAAATCTCTGAGAATACCCAAGTTGCAAATTCGCTTGGTCTGACTATAGACGAATTGGCCTTTTATGATGCGTTAACCAAGCCGCAAGCTGTAAAAGATTTTTATAATAATGACCAATTGGTTGCGATTACCAAAGAATTGACAGATATGCTACGAGCTAATAAAACCGTAGACTGGCAGAAAAAGAGACGGCCCGTGCCAAAATGAGATCAATGGTTAAACGCCTGTTAAAGAAGTATAAGTACCCACCTGAAGGACAAGCAGAGGCGTTAGAAACAGTGATTAGTCAGTGTGAGATGTGGTCAGATAACGCAATTTACACCACTTTGCCTCAGGTGCAACCAGAGGTCGCCCTCATTTGTAAGCCGTCATCGATTAAAGTGCCGGACACTTTCTATTCAAAAATTGAGCCAGAAGTCCTCCTCGCAGCAGAAAAGGATGCCCCGTACAATAAATGAACTAATAAAAGGTTTTGTTTATATTCTGAGGAATCCATCCTTCTCGCAGTACATTAAGATTGGATATGCGAAGGATGTGCAAAAACAATTGAATACGCTCAATAGTAGTTCTGCAGTGTTATTTACTTTTTGAATTTATGCTACATATAAGGGAGATTGGGAACTCTCTGATAAGAAGTTGTATGCGAGTTTGGATAAGTTGAGCCTTGATTCGCACTCTTTTCTGTGGTTTTTGCCCTATTTTTTGGTATAAAAAATGTCGCAGGGTGGGGTGGAATGGAGGTGAAATAGGGTTGGGGGCGACTTTTCTTGTATTGAAAAATCAATGGGTTATGATTTATTTTAACTTTTTTGAAAAAAGTACTTGCAATGTGGAGGTGA
>JAFTHG010000227.1 GCA_017457555.1 Kiritimatiellia bacterium
GGTGTCAAGGGTAAGGTCGTCCGCGTAGATAATGACTACAACTACTGCATTGTCAAGCTTGATGAAACCGCAATCGCTGAACTCATCGGCGTGGATGGCGAAAAGGAACTGCCTGAAATTGACTTCTTTGTCCGTCACGAAGGCGTGAACGAAGATGACGTAGTCGGCAAGATCCGCCTCAAAACCCTCACCAAGGATGCTGGCGTGTTGGTCTGCGATATCCTCGTGGATTGGAAGCAGGGCGACATCAAGCGCGGTGACGAAGTCTTCTATCTCGACTAAGGAAGCGTTCCTCTTATTCAACAAAAAGCACCGGACCTCCCGGTGCTTTTTGTTTTATCCACACCGCCTTTATGCGTTTCTGCCAATGACAAATAGAGCGTACCCTGCCACTATTGCACACACTCAGAATCTCTTTTAATAAGGTTGTTGCCACACCTGAAACAAACGCCATCATCATAACAACAACCTCGAACAATTCTCTATGCCATTTGCAAAGAGTGATACGCCAGTGACACGCCCCATTCCCCACTTGAAAGACGTTGTAACCCCTCAACCTTGTAGCAGATGCCACACGGCCTTGTCACTACGACTTCATTCAGACATCCCCACCCCATAACAATACAGAAATCGTAACGCGTGAAGGTACGACCAACTCATTAAGGTATGCCCACACCCGCCGCCATCTGCAACTTTCGTCTCGCATCACAACTGAATATCCGCCCCATTTATGACTGTTTACGGCTACATTCGCGTTTCTACCGAACGTCAAACTGTTGAAAATCAACGGTATGAAATAGAGCAATTCTGTCTTCACCAACACCTCTCGGTTTGCCATTGGATTGAAGAAACCGTTTCCGGCACAATCGCATGGGAAAAACGTGCACTGGGGCGCTTACTTAAAAAAGCTGCTCCCGAAGACCTTTTAATTTGTACAGAACTCTCCCGGTTGGGGCGCTCACTCTTTATGATTCTCAACGTACTCAATCATTGTATGACACGACAGATTCGCGTCTGGACGATTAAAGACAACTATCGTTTAGGGGACGACATTTCCAGTAAAGTACTCGCCTTTGCCTTTGGATTGTCGGCCGAAATTGAGCGTAATCTCATTTCACAACGCACCCGTGAAGCCCTTGCCAGACGCCGCGCCGCAGGTCTTCCGCTCGGCAGAACGCGCGGATCACCCCAATCCTCCAAAACAACTATATGCCAACAGCGCATTTTAGCACTTCACCAAAAGGGCTTCTCCCAGTCCGAAATCGCACGGAAATTGCATCTTCACCCCTCAACAATCTCCCGTTTTCTCCGTCGCCAATCTCCTTAATGCCACGGGTTTTTGTATACAGAATGCTCATTTTTTGATAGAATGAAATCCCGAAATTCAGCAAGGAGTCCTGCAGATGAATGGGGACATAACTGAATAAAAGAGGATTTTCCTATGGGCACTTTAGGCTTTGACAACGAGGCGTATCTGAAACATCAGGCAGAAGGATTGATGTCACGCGCCAAAACTTTTGGTAATAAGCTTTATCTGGAGTTTGGCGGCAAACTCATGTACGATTACCATGCCGCGCGTGTCTTACCAGGTTATGACCCCAATGCGAAATTGCGCCTGTTGCAATCGCTGGGCGATCAAGCCGAAATTATCCTCTGTGTCTACGCAGAAGATATTGAACGCAAGAAGATGCGTGCAGACTTCGGTATTTCCTATGACGATGATACCCTCAAATTGATTGATAGCCTCCGTGCATGGCAAATTCATGTGTGTGCGGTGGTAATCACACGATTTGATGGTCAACCTGCCGCCCTGCAATTCCGCAACAAATTGGAAGCACGTGGAATTACGGTCAAATTACACCGTGCTGTGCCGGGTTATCCCTCCAACTTGGATTTGGTGGTTTCCAAAGATGGTTACGGTGCCAATGACTATGTGCAAACCACGCGTCCCATTGTAGTTGTTACAGGTCCGGGACCGGGGTCGGGTAAATTGGCCACCTGCTTGACGATGCTCTACCACGACCGTATGGCTGGACGCTCTGCCGGTTATGCCAAATTTGAAACATTCCCGGTGTGGAACCTTTCGCTTAAACATCCAGTCAATCTGGCATATGAAGCCGCAACTGCAGACCTTGGCGACATCAATATGATTGACCCCGTCCACTTGGAGGCTTACAACCAGATAGCGGTTAATTACAATCGCGATGTAGACGCCTTCCCCCTGCTGCGTGAAATTTGGACGCGCCTGAATATGGGCGGAGAGTGTCCTTACAAGAGCCCCACGGACATGGGTGTCAATTGCATTGCAGCGGGTATCATTAATGATGATGTCTGCATCACAGCCGCAAAACAGGAAGTCATCCGCCGTTATTTCCGTCATCTCTCCGATGCCGTTGCGAAGGGCGCCTCTGACAAACGCCCTGTGGAAATCTTGGAACGCCTCATGCAGCAGCTCGCCTTGCAGCCGGAAGATCGTCCGGTCGTGCAACCGGCCCGTGAAGCCGCCCATGAAGCTTCGCAGCAAAAGACTTTGGAAGGTGTCGCTTGCGGTGCAGCGATGCAGTTGAAAGACGGTCGCATTGTCAAGGGCAAGAACTCCACATCGCTCCATGCTGCCGCAGCCGCAGTGCTGAATGCCGTCAAGACCCTGGCAGACATCCCCTCTGACTTGCACCTCTTGGCCCCTGAAACAGTCAATAGTGTAAAGAATATGAAGCAATCCATCCTGAATGGTCGGTACGGTTCGCTCAATCTGGATGAAACACTGGTCGCTCTGGCCATCTGTGCAGCAGCAGATTCCAATGCCGCCAAGGCCTTACAGAAATTGGCAGATTTGCGCGATTGTGAAATGCATCTCTCCCATATGCTCACCCCAGGTGATGAAGCAGGCTTACGCCGTTTAGGGATCCGTGCAACGAATGATCCGCTCTTTGCCACCGCAGAACTTTTTGTTGATTCGTAAGCGCATCGTTACAGATTGTGCTAAAGTATACGCTGATTAACTACAAGGCTTGATAAAAGATGAATCGCATTCAATACCTTTTAAGACGTTTAATGTTGTTGGTGCCGACCTTCTTCGGTATTACCGTGGTTTGCTTTATGTTAACCCGTCTGCTGCCCGGTGGACCGGTTGAAATGGCGATGGCACGTATGCGTGGCGGTAGCGGTGGTGGTGAAGCCGGTGGTGGCGCAAATGCTGCACTTGTCAGTGACGAAATGAAGAAGGAATTGGAGCGCCAATTCGGCTTTGATCAACCTGTTTGGAAGCAATATTACAACTGGGCTATCCGCGATGGTCTCGGCATGAAGATGAAGAGTTACGAGTATCCCAACCGCACTGCGTGGGAGCTCATCCGCAGTCGTCTGCCAGTTTCCGTGTGGTTTGGTGTCATTTCCTTCCTGATGAGCTATCTGGTATGCATTCCACTTGGTATTGCCAAAGCCCTTCGGCACGGTTCCTCGTTTGACTTTCTTTCCAGTATTATCGTCTTCTCTGCCTACGCAGTCCCCGCTTTTGCGGTAGGTATGATTCTCAAAATGTGCTTGAGTGGCACGGTGGACGGTTTGTGGGACATCTTCCCGATTGGCGGATTTGAAAGCGATGCCGCCGCAGCTGCTGGCGGATGGACGCTCTTCTGCGACCGCGCCTACCACATGGTGTTGCCCGTGACGGCTTACGTGATGACCTCCTTTGCCCTGCTCACCATTATGATGAAGAACTCGCTGATGGAGCAGATGAGTGCCGATTACGTCCGCACTGTTTTAGCCAAGGGGGCGACCCGTCGTCGCGCTATCTGGTGCCATGCCTTACGTAATGCCTTAATTCCGCTTGCAACCGGCTTCGGTGGTATTCTGGGGGTCTTATTTGCCGGTTCCATGATTATTGAAACGCTCTTTGAAATCCCCGGCATGGGACAACTCTCTCTCACCGCATTGATGAGCCATGACTACGCCGTCTTCATGGCAATGCTGGTAATGACCGCTTCGATTCAGCTCTTCGGCAACCTTATCTCCGACTTCTGCTATATGCTGATCGACCCGCGTATTCACTTCGATTAAGTTTTGAAGCGCGCGTAACACAAAAAAGCAGGAAGCCATTCAAAGCGCCTCCTGCTTTTTTTGCCCCCACACCGCATCCTCACATTGATACGCCGCCCTTTACGAACGCCACACGCACTACGACAAACTGCGCCATCCAATTGACTCATCCATGAATGATACGTTGCGGGAAAAACTCAAACACTTACCGGAAAAGCCAGGGTGCTATCTCTATCGTGACCGTGCCGGAAAGATTATTTACGTCGGCAAAGCGGTCAACTTGCGGCGGCGTGTGCAGAGTTATTTCCGGGCCTCCACCCTTCGAAAAGCGCCGCCCAAATTGCGGAGTTTAGTTCACCACGTTGAAGACCTTGAAATCCGGGTCGTTCGCACCGAAGCCGAAGCTCTCCTTACCGAGAGTCACCTTATCAAGACCTACCGGCCGCGCTTCAACATCCTCTTACGTGATGACAAACGCTATCTGGCCCTGAAAGCCGATCCCACGCGTCCCTTCCCCCGCCTGACGACATGCCGCATTATGCGAGATGACGGCGCACGCTACTTCGGCCCATTCCCCTCCTCAACCGAAGTCCGCACTGCCCTTGATTTTACCGAAAAACGTTTCGGATTACGCAAATGCAGCAGCCTTACACCGTGCGAAGAGGATCACAAGCACTGTTTAGCCGACGTCATCCGCTTCTGTTCAGCCCCCTGCCTTGGACGCATCTCAGAAACAGCCTACCGCGAACGTTTTGAAGATGCCTGTGCCTTCCTCCGTGGCGAACGGCCCGACATTCTTGAAGAAGTCCGCGTCGCAATGATAGAAGCCGCCGAAAAAGAAGCCTTTGAAAAAGCCGCCCGCTTACGCGACACCTGGCTCGCTCTCAAATCCTTTACCCGCGAACAAGCCAAAGTCCGCAATTTCCCAACCATCCCCAAACCTGATGCCGGAGAAGGTTTGAGCGAACTCGCCTCCTTGCTCGGTCTCACCGCACCACCGCGATGCATTGAATGCTTTGACATCTCCCACCTGATGGGGACATACACCGTCGCCTCTATGGTCACAGCCATTGATGGTGTCCCCGACCGACGCCGTTACCGTCGCTTCCGGATTCGAACCGTCACCAATGACGACCCTCACGCGATGGCCGAGGTTATCCGTCGCCGCTACACCCGCCTTCAAGCGGAAAACGCCCCCCTTCCCGATCTCATTCTCTGTGATGGTGCCAATCTCCAAGTGCGTGCCACACGCGATATCCTGCGTGAATTAGGCCTCTACGAGCAAATTCCCGTCGCCGGGCTCAATGAACATTTTGAAGAAATCGTTTTGGATGACGACCGACCCAACCTCATCCTGCCACGCGATAGCAAAGCCCTTCAAATCCTTATGCGTTTACGCGATGAAGCCCACCGCTTTGCAATTACCTTCAATCGCGCCTTACGCCTCCACGCCATGAAGACCTCCATCTTGGACGAACTTCCCGGCATCGGCCCCCACCGTAAACAACAATTGCTCACCACATTTGGTTCGGTGCGCCGTTTAGCCGCAGCGGATGAAACCGCCATTGCCCAAATCCCCGGCATCACACCAGAAATGGCACGTGCAATTAAAGATGCGCTCACCGCTCGTATTCTCAACCCCGAATAACCCATCTTACCCTTACTGTTCTCCGCGCCAATAAAAGCAAAGCCGATCCTATTCATTTGCTTTCCAATTAATTTAGTTTATACTTCAGTGCACCTGCAACCTCAAAACGTCACCGCAAAGTGCCCACACTTCTGAAAAGAGCAATATCACTGAGATATTAGCCTCTGCCGCTCCATTATTAGATCGCTTCCCCTAATCCTATCCGCTGTAGACGATGTTGTATCAGGCGGATTGTTTTCTTTTTCCCTCTTCTCTGTAACTTTGCTATACTGTGGACACGCTACGGGATGAGCCGTAGTTTTATTTTGCTTTAAATGCAAAACAGCATGTTCACAGGAAATTAGGACCTTCGCTGAGTAGAACATACGTTTTGGATTGAGGCACGCATTTTGCGTGCCTTTTCCTTGTCGTATTCTACTCGGGCCGTCCTAAGCCTCCTGTGAGTACACAGGAAAGGCACGCTTTATTATGCTCAAGTTTGAATTAATTCGACACATTTTAATTCTTAAATTTACCCTCATCCTTTCCAAAATAAAACGTCTATTTAATTCGGCAGTTCGCCTACAAGAACTTTGGCGAACAAGTGAACTCGCTTCTATTGAACTTCTCCTTTCCAACATGTTAATCATTGGGTTAATATGCGCTACGACAGGATTTTTCTTTGGCATTCCCTGTTCTTCTTTCTACTTTTGGGGAAGTTTCCTTCTCGTT
This sequence comes from Kiritimatiellia bacterium, assembly GCA_017457555.1. Taxonomy (GTDB): domain Bacteria; phylum Verrucomicrobiota; class Kiritimatiellia; order RFP12; family DVOR01; genus Spyradenecus. The sequence goes on from JAFTHG010000227.1 coordinate 6,398, forward strand.
ACCATTGCCGCAGGCTGTCATTCTTGGCAACGTCTTCTTTCCTTTATCCTGACAACCGCTGTCATCTTTTTATTAACAGCCTTTACATTCACTTACACCGGAACAGATGCCGGCAATTATCACCTGCCTATGCAACGCCTTTTGATTGAAGGCTGGAATCCAATTTTCACCTCAACGATTGAAGAATTTACCACGCTTACCGCCAACACCGGCACATTTAGCCTCTATCATACACTTTTCCTCCCAAAAGTTTCGGCACTGTGCGGTGCACTTGTAGCAAAAGGAACCGGTCTTTGGAGTGCAGATGCCTTTTTAGGTTACACACTCATCTATCTTCTATTCTCTACGGCCTATCGCTTTTCAGGACAACAGTGGTCTGCTTCAAAAAGGTCCTCCTGTTTGTATGCATTCTCACTCA
>JAFTHG010000228.1 GCA_017457555.1 Kiritimatiellia bacterium
GTCCAACGAGGGCCTCGCGCAGGGTGAACGAGGGCCTCACGCGACCTCGACGAGGCCCTCGCGCAAGGTGGACGAGGCCCTCGTTGAGGTCAAAATAGTATTTTACCCCCAAAAAAGGGCCTTCAAACCGACCCACCAAGAGGCACTTTTTCGGCAACGAAGCCGCTGTAGACGAGTTAATTTTACCCCTTTTTCAGCATAAGTCACTACCCCACAAAGACTTATACTGTTTTTACAAACTTGCCAAAAATGCCTTTTTTTGGCCTAAAATGAGCGGAAAACGTGGATCAGCAAGAAAAATTTTCAAATCGTGAAAAATCACGACAAAAAGTGTAAAAAATGACCGCGCCGCGCGTGAAACAAGCGGATACCCCGGGTGAAAATCCCGACAAAACAAAACCCTCACCCCACAAAATAAAAAAGCCACAGCCGAAACTGTGAGCCTAAAAATGGTCGGACCGTCGGGATTTGAACCCGAGACCTTTTGCACCCCAAGCAAACGCGCTACCAGGCTGCGCTACGGTCCGTTATGGTGGGAGATACTGGACTCGAACCAGTGACCTTCTGCATGTCAAGCAGACGCTCTAACCAACTGAGCTAATCCCCCGAAGTGGGTTAAAAACGTGCATATGATAGCAAATGCTGAATCAAGACGCAAGCACTTTTTTTACACTACAGCCAAATTCGTGATGTGTCATAGTAATGTGCACCGCAGATTTTTAACCTTTTACCAATCTCACCTTACAATTTAATGTATCTTTCTGGTGGAAACAGCGATGAGTGACTAACCTTTCTGTGGAAAGGCAAATCCATTTCAGCGAAAGTGATAAACAATTTCGCTGAAATTGCCACCTGTCTTTCACTGAAATGCATACCGACTTTCAGTGAAATTGAATTCAGCAAGCAATCTAACTTGTTAATAACTGGATGGATGCGCCAAAATTCAGTGTTCGGTGTGGGCGTTTGAGCGTTCTGCATGAGGGGGGTGCATCACCCCTCATCTTGGTCTGTCATTTATGGGTCACGCCTCATCCGATGATCTTCTTCACCATACGGCGCAACGTGTACCCTACGCCATTCTCACGCAAACAGCGTAGCCCACCCCTCATTTTCCGTGGCACGAAAGTCACCATTCGACCAATCCGCCACGTTAGCGTTGCTCGTATCTTCTTCAGTTCAGCCTGTGCCGCGGCCAACTGCTTCCGAGCCGCAGCGAGTTGCTGTTGCGTCTGTTGCGGTAAACGTGACCACGTGCCATGCAAAAGAATTGTTTCCAACATTACACGATCAACCCGATCGACTTCCGTTTCCTCCGGGCTGTAAGGCGTTGGCAACTCCTCAATCACCTGTTTCCAAGCTGCAGCCTGATCAAAATTCATAAACTCCTCCGCAACCTTTCGAGCCTCAAGCGATGCTTCTCGATAGACTTCCGGATTCGTCAACAGTTCTATCGCAGCATCAGCCGCTGCTTGTTGATCGCCCTGTGGCACACAGCGCGCCGCCTTTGGATTCTTTAACGTTTCCAAATACGGCATATCGTAGGAAACTATCGGTAATCCATGGGCGTAAGCTTCAAGTGTTACAAGGGGAAACCCCTCTCTGTTTGAAGTTATTAAAAGTAAATCAGCCTTTTCATAATAAGGATTAACGTCTGTCGTGTAGCCAGCCCATTCAATTACCCCAGACAATCCTAAAGTCTGTTCTTGTTTTTTCATTTGATTTTTGAACAACTGCGAGGCCTTCATTTGAATCGTATCGCCCAAAATTGTCAACGTCGCAGACGGTATCTTATTATGAATCCTCTTAAATATGGGAATAACTTCAAGCGGAGATTTTGCAGGAGCAATTCTCGCACACCAAAGACAATTTAATGTCTTGTTTACACCACAATTAGTAAGCTTCGGCAATTTTTCAAAAGTGGGCTTGTTCGGAATGTAGTATGATCTGCGCTTGCACAGAGCGTAAAAGCGCTGATCTACACGAGACAAGGCTATCAAAGAATCTACAAATTGAATTGCATTTGCGAACTGACCAAATACATCTGAACTGCGATATAAAGGCGTCGTAAAAATCGAGTGCATACAATAAATCACATACGCTCCAGCACTCCTGATTGATAGAAAGTCTAACAAATTATTATCATGCCAAGTATACGAATGAATAACGGTGTCAATATTATGGCTTTTAATGAACTTTTGCCACAATTCACATCGTGCACCAAACTTCACCCCGTTCACATCAATGGAATTTTCCTTTCCAAAGATCAACCGCTTTACACCCGGCGGTATCACATACGCATCTGTGGACGCATCCCAGTCTGTAATAAGAACAACATTAAATCCTAAGGCTTTAAGTATCGGCATTTGATACGAAATACAACGTTCTCCACCGCCAAATTGATAATGTTTTTGGTAAAATGCCACCGTTTGAACACACTTTGATTTTTTGTGTAATGATGGCGCGCTTTTAAGACTTTGACACAGTTTAAAGAAGTCTTTTTGCCTAAAAAAGGATGGGAAAGAAAACAGCCGCGCTCCAAACTGTGCATAAGCCGCTTCAAAAGCATCTATTCGCGCCTGCCCTGAAAGCTTCCACAACAGCGAAACATCTTCTCCTTGAAATTCCATAATGCCACTCCTTTTATTGTTGAATTAACTCACATACCTTTTGATAGACGCGCTCACAGTTATTCCGATCATTGAAAGCAAAGGAGTTATCAATGCGTTCACGATACTTCTCCTTGAGTTGGCAATTGTTTTTCATATACTCAATCAAACAATCCACCATATCCTCAAGCGTATAAGTGACTTCTCCGAAACCATCGCGTTCGTAATCAAAGTAGCCTTTTTTCAGTGTGTGCTTTCCGGAGAACATCTCGTCCTTATCAAATTGTGCGTAAAGGACCGGCTTTCGCAAATATGCAAAATCAAAGATTGCAGAAGAATAGTCTGTTACAACAAGATCACTCTTTGCATAAATCTCCCGATAGGGAGTTTTAGACTCTAAAACCTGAATGGTTTCAAGATTAAATTCATTGACCAAGCCATTCAAGCGCACCATTGGATGTGGGAAAAACGTCAGCGTATAACCCAACTCTTGCGCAGCGGAGATGAGCCGCTCATTTGAAAGAAGTTCATTATAAAACTTAAAGTAGTTACTCTCTGTAAACCCTGAACGTGGCGTCCAAACGCCTGTCTCTTGATTTGGAGTAGTAAAAAGCCATTGCCGCCAAGTCGGCATAAAGGTAATCACCTTCTGTTCATTATGGTAAAGACGATCAAAGCGCGGAAACCCTGTCAACCAAATTTCACGTGCAGAATATCCGTATGGTTCGTCTAAAAATGCCTGCGCTTCAGGTATCGCAGCTGCAACAAGACCTGTCAAATTTTGAGTAAACTTCCACAACCAACCAACAAAATCTTTCGACACACCATGTTGCAAAAAGACAAACGGTCTTAAGGCAACACTGTCGCGCAATGCATGATTTTTAACTTCTTCTGGTAAAA
>JAFTHG010000026.1 GCA_017457555.1 Kiritimatiellia bacterium
GTGGGGCGGGGTGGGGGTGCGCGGTCGTTGGTGGGTGCGCCCGGTGTGTCGGCAAGGAGCATGAAGCGCGCGAGGATGAGGCGTTCTTTGATGAGGTCGTAGCCCTTTGGGGTGACGGTCATCTCGGAGAGGCAGCCCTCCCTATCAAGGGTATGGAGGTCGGCAAGGAGGGTGTGTTTGGGGGTGTCGGCGAGCAATCCAAAGGTGGAGAGCCGTTTCCATGGAGTGGTGGCGGTGCCGAGGAGAATGGCAATGGCGGTGTCCCAGTCGCCCTTTCCCTTCATCCGTGCGATGGAGGAGAGGATTTTACGCAGGCGGGTGCGCCGTTCGTCCGAGAGGGGTAGCCGTGGCGGGAAGGTTTTGGGCAAGGTGGAGCAGCGGTCACAGTGGGCACAGGTGCGGTTTGTGGTGGGTTCGCCAAAGTAGGTGAGGAGAAAGCGATGACGGCAGAGGCGTGTGCTGACAAAGTCAAGCATGAGGCGCAAACGTTTCCGATCGGCGGCATCTTTCTGGAGGAGGGTGTCGCAGATGGTTTTGAGTTTGGTGCGGTCAAAGGTTTCAGGGATGCGGATGGTGGAGTAGGCATTGCCGGGTTGCCGGGAGCGGAAGATGAGTCCGGCGCGTTCAAAGTGGGCCATCAGGCTGCGGAGCATCTGCGTGGAGGGAAGCCCGGCGCGTCCGGACCACTCTTCGGGGCTGAGGGTTACGCCGTCATTGGCGGTGTGGTAACAGGCGTTGCGGATGGCGGAGTAGCACTCGTAAACATTGTCTTCCGGTGGATTGGCTGCGGTAATGAAAAACTCCTGTGTACGGACATCGGCCGGCGAAAAGAGGAGTTCGCACCACGCATAGGCGCCATCGCGTCCGGCGCGACCGACTTCCTGATAGTAGGCCTCAATGGAGCCGGGCACATCCCAGTGGATAACAAAGCGGATGTCGGGGCGATCCACCCCCATGCCAAAGGCATTGGTGGCGGCCACAATGGGGATGGTGCCGTGCATAAAGGCATTTTGAACGGCGGTGCGGTCGGCATCAGCCATCGCACCGTGATAGGTGGTAATGCGGTGACCGTGGGGTTTCAGAAGGGTTTGGACTTGCTCTACGGCACGCCGTGTGGCACAGTAGATGATGCCGGTGCCGAAGGTTTCAAGCACATGGAGGACGCGCTCCAATTTTTCTGCCTGCGTACGAACCCGTGTGACATTGAGGTGGAGATTGGGACGGGCAAAGCCGGTGACGAAGATTTCCGGCGGTTGGCGTCCTTTTTTGCCCAAACCGAGGTGGTGAACAATGTCGTGGCGCACCTCTTCGGTGGCGGTGGCCGTAACGGCAAGGATGCGGATATTGGGCGGCAGATCGGCAACAATCTGCTCCAAGTGGAGGTAGTCCGGGCGGAAATCGTGTCCCCACGTGCTGATGCAGTGCGCTTCATCAATGGCAAGCATGTGCAGGGGCATCTCCCGAAAGGCTTCCAGAAAGCGCGGATTGCGGAAGCGCTCCGGAGCGACATAGACCAGACGGTAGCGTCCGCTCCGCATCCCATTGAGGCGGTAGGCGGTTTCGGAAGCGGTGAGGGTGGAGTTGAGAAAGGTCGCCGGGATGTGGCGAGCCGTTAGTGCATCGACCTGATCTTTCATCAAGGCGATGAGGGGTGAGACCACCAGGACGGTGCCATCGGTCAACAGTGCGGGGAGTTGGAAGCAGAGGCTCTTACCGGAGCCGGTCGGCATGACGACAAGCGCATCCTTACCTGCCAGCAATGTGCGGATGGCAAGTTCTTGACCGGGGCGGAAGGTTGTAAATCCGAAGCCGGAATTCAGGGCTTCATAGAGGGCATCCATCAGGGTTGCCACGCGGCATAATCGTCACGGGCGGTTCGCATCATGGCATTGTAGTCATCGGGTGTGCCGAGGCCAGAGCGGAAAGCCAACTGCGAACCGTCCGGGCCCATCACGACCAAAAAGGGATAGTAGCGGCCGGCATCGGTGACCGAAAAGGTCTCTTCAAAGATGGCGCGGGTTTCGGGATCGTCCACCGAAACATCGGCATAGAGGAAATCGTCCGGCAAGGGAATGCTACCATTGCCGAGCATATTCCACACCTTCTGGCAATTGGTGCAGTTCTCGCGGCCATACTGAATCAGGAGAAACTTCTGTTGAGCCTTGGCGGCATCCATCGCCTTGCGAAGGTCGTGTTCGCCTTTGGGCTTCTTCACCACGAGTTGTTCGCATCCGGGACCTGCCGGAACAGTGGACGGAGCAAAGGCTTTTTCGGCGAAAGCTGCCGCCGGGAGTGCTGTAATGCTCAGGAAAATCAGGCCGGAGAGAAGAGAATGAAACACAGAGGGCGTCATGGAAACCTCCTGATTGAAAAACGTGGATGGATTAATTGAGAACGCGGGCACCGGTGTTCTGACCGGGGAAATTCTTGGCAGGAATCTTCCAAAACAGCGTGGCCGGAGCCTCAACAGTGACCGTCTTGGGCGACCAGTAGTCTTCATTGGTGAAGGAAATCTTACGTTCGCTGACGCGTTTTCCGGGGGTGTCGGTATCCAATCGAAGCGTCACCTTCTGATTAGGCTTGCGCCACAGGGAGAAGGCAAAGCGATTATTGCCCAGCGGACGGCAGAAGACGGCATTCACATCGCGGTAAAGACGCTGCTGACGCAGCATGGTATCCAGACCGATGCCAATCGCTGTGGTGACCACCTGGTCGCAATTGGGCGGCACGACCGGCGAGCCCGTCCACTTCA
>JAFTHG010000229.1 GCA_017457555.1 Kiritimatiellia bacterium
AAGAAGTCAAGGCCAGTTTGCGCTTCGATTACGTCCACGGTGGTGGCGAAGGTGTGAATAGGGGCGTTGCTCCGACGGTTGGGGACGAGGAAGGCGATCATCTTTTCCGGAGGCGTCGCATCGTAGATAATTTTATAGAAGGCGGAGGGAATCGGGATGCGTTTGGTGGGGATGACGGGGGCGTTGCTGTCAAAGATGGGGCCGGTGATGACGTAGAGGGAGCGCTCAACATTGACCGTATAGCGGACAAATTTCTCAATGTCATTCCAGATGCCGGCGTTCATTTCCCGATGTTGGGGGCTGATATTGGAGAGATAGAAGGAGGCTTGCATGGCTTCTGCGGAGTGCTGCATATCGCCAGCCGGCGCCAGATGACCACGATTGTAAAAGCGCATGGCGAAATCTTCGGTGGTGGGGGCCCCCGGCGGTAGTGCCGGATCGGGCAGAAAAAGATTGGTCCTGCGATGCAGACGCGTCTTGTTCTCTTCCACTGTGAAGTGATATTGCACCCAGAGCGCCTGCTGTTTGGCATTGGAATAGCCCAGTGCAAAACCGGGACGGTCAATCAACACATCGCAGTTGCCCGGATTCCCGACAGTCAGGTTGTCAGTTTCAGCAAAGAGCAGGAGAGGACATGCCAGTAAACAGAGTATCGTTTTCATGGCAGTAGTATACCATATCGCCCTCTTTTCGGGCCAAAAGGCGATGAATACGGTGTTTCACGCACCTGTTTGTGAATAAGTCCTTGTCCCTGTTGGGGATAGTGTGATAGACTTTAGGACATGAGAGCAGTACGATTTTTAATGACGGTTTGGCTCGTTGCCTGTGCACTGCTTCCGGCATTTGCACAATCTTCCAAAGCAGCCAAAGAAGCCCTGAATGCAACCCTGAAAAAGGCGGATGACAATTTTACGCCAGCGGTTCGCCAAGCCTATCTCAACTATACCGAGGCGGTAATCCGGGAGAAGTACGGCCCAAATAAGATTAATGATGCCACCTGGAAGTGGGTCAAACAGCGTCCGTATGTCTTGAGTGCCGTTGCCGCCGCAGAATATCCGGTAAATCCCAATATCCTACTCAATTTCCAGCGCTTAGGTCTGGCACTTGGCCATGTAAAACTGGACCAGTGGCGTCAATTAGCACTGGCGTATGCCATCCGCTGGCGTGATCAGGTCTTTCCCATTGACCGCGTGGATGCCGCGTGGGATCCGCAGCGGTTGGAACGCCTCGTGTCGGATATGAAGAAGGGGAAGGGGGGCGATTTCGCCCTGCTGTCCGATGAGGACTACCCGGAAGTTTCCGAGGAAGAACGCCGTTTGGGCGAATGGCTCGCCGGTCCGCAGTCCATCTCCTCCACACGTCCGCCGCTGACCATCCCCGAATTGATGAAGATGCCGCTGCATGAAATCAATATTATGGTACGGAAAAAACCAGATGATCCGCCGATGTTGACCAAATTCCCCGACTGGGATAATGTTGCTTTCGGTGGTAAATTAATTCCGCCCTACGTGGATTGCACGCCCACACCGCAGCGCGCGTTGCTGATGAAAATCTTCCGCAATTCGCGCATCCCCGGCAAAACCAATCGTCCACCCTTCAAGATGGAACAATCCGAGTGGCCGATTCTGCTCTACTTAGCCGACCTGGCACAAATCGATGAAACGAGCTTCATCTTCAATTACTTCGTCACGCACAATGAAATCCCCCCGCTGGGCCTCGGCCAAAAGAAGAGTTCAACCGGGCAAAACGATATGACGCCCAGCGACCCCGTCTTCAAATACTCGCGCAGTAACTGGCATCCGGACAAGATGATCCGCATCTACAACGGTTCGGCAAAGGACCAGGGCGGCCGTTCGTGGGCCTGGGGGCTCAACGCCGTTAACGTGGCAGCCACCGCCGTTGCCGCACCGCCGGATGGCAAGTTCTACTACATGGGTGGCAAAGGTAACTACACCTACTTCATGTCCTGCGCCGACAACAGTTTTACCGGCGAAGGATCCTCCGCCGCATGGTATCTGCCGCCGCCGCGCGATAAAGCCGATAGCAGCCCCACACGTGCACATCAGCCTTACTCTTCGGCAGGCGTTGGCGTGCGCCACCGCCACTTTATGGGACTGGCCACCACCCTCAATCAGGGTCTGCAAGAGTTCGAAGACACCGCCATGGCGATGTGGACCTGCGACCTGCTCAATCTACCCACCCTCCGCCGTCGCTCACTTCTGGAGAGCGCCTTCCGCATGAACCCGCTGAATGAAGAGCTGCTCTACCGTTTGGCCACCGAATACCGCACCGCCTCCGATGCCGCTGCCACCGTAAAAATGTTGAATGCTGCGCGCGCCTACGCCGCAATCGGCCTCAAACTCCCCGTGACCGCCTCCGGAGCCAAAACTGCCCGTGGTAACATGGCGAAATTCCTGAAAGGTGAACCCACCTACAAAGGTGTCCCGGTCGTTTCGGTTGACCGTTCCCCATGGTTCTTCCTTACCTGCGCCGACATCTCAATCCAATATCTGCGCGACCACAATGGCAATGGAAAAGAACACTTTGTGGAAGAATTAGCCTACCTTCAACAAGCCGCAGCCGGATGTGGCGATAAACCCATCCTCCGCGCAATCGAAACCCTTCAAGGCCTCTTGCAATAAGAAACTGCCGGAAACCAAGCCACAAAAACAACGGCTTGAGCCACCCCTCCCGGCACATCAATCACCCAAGCGTCTGCGCCATCACGCAGACGCTTTTGTTGTTATTGCCACCACACCCACCGCAAATCTCGGCAAACAAGAGCGCGTTTCCCTGCACTCGTCAGCATATAGATTTCGCTGTTGGAGTAACAATTCCTGCAAGCGAGGGCGCATTTTCTCGCAATCATCATCACATAGAGTTCGCTGTTGGAGTAACAATTCCTGCAAGCGAGAGCCGATTTCCCTGCACTCGTCAGCACATTGAATTTGTCGTTGGAGTAACAAAGACGGCGTTCAAGGGCTTATTTCCCAACGATTCATAGCCTTCTTCAAACACCCTCAGCCCTCAAAATCCCCTCACCATCGCCCGAATCACCTCTCGGTTTCAATGAAACTGACTTGCGGTTTCAATGAAACTGATTTTTAATTTCAATGAAACTGACTTGCGGTTTCAATGAAACTGATTTTTAATTTCAATGAAACTGACTTTCAGTTTGACTGAAACTGATAATCGGTTTGGCTGAAACTGAATCGTGTCTTGGGCGCAGGCGTGTTCAAAAGGAACGCTTTCAACTCAAAGGGATAGGCGTAACAGGCGCGAGAGAAGGGTGGGGGAAGTGTTTGATTTGAGGCGAAGCGTAATCGCACAGCGAGTGGGTAACGTATCGCGTTGATGGCGTGTCACGTTTCAATCGCGCAGCGTCCTCTCATCTCTTTTATCGCTTCTGATCGCTTGTCCCTTGCCCTTGCCAAGTGTTTGCTTTAACGATGGCGGCTATTGCGCGATGACGTCAAGTGTCTGCTTTGGAGTGAGATAAGTTGGGAGCCGATTACCATCCGTTACGATACTTGATGTTTTGCACGGTGCGACGAGCCGAATCAATCACCATATTAAGACGAGTATTGAGTTCTGTGATATCTTTCGCCTGATTCAGCAGAGAATAAAGGCTTCTCTCCCAAGCATCACCACGAGCTTCAGTGCGGGCGGCATGCATACGTTCGCGAACGCCTCCGTGTTTTTAAAATCTTCTTCTTGCCAAGCCAACAGGTGATTGAGGAGATAGCGCGTTTGCTGAATGAGAAGTAGCATTAGATTACAGCACGTCTCCGCTGACCGCGTTTTGAAAATGGATTTCCAGTCATCCCAATCCGGATGCGTCTTGGCAAATGCGCGAGCGGCGATTTTCTGTTTGCTCGCCATTGTCCACTCGGAGGCATTGTGAGCTTTCAAGTAATCAAGATAATCTTCTAAGAGTTCATCGAGGGAGGCTCGGGCGACATTTGTGAGCTTGAGTTGCGTCTCAAGACTTGTTGCCGCCGCTGCACTCCCTTCGGCAATATTTTGCTTACAAGAGCGAGCTGCCTGCGTCATTTGATCAACCGTCCGGTCGCCGTATGGTGGCAGAAAGCGACGACAAAAGAGAACGGTGCCCTGATAAATCACATCGCTCTTTTTATAGACGATAAGCCGCCGATAACCTGAATGTGGCAACAGAATCCCGGTCATAATGCACGACCTTTCTAAAGAGATTGTAGAGATGATAGGGATTACAGGGATAACCTCACCCATCGCTTATTCTAACACACTTTACTCCCTGAAATCCCTTTTATCGCTTCCTATCCCTCTCATCCCCACAGATCTCTCGTGCTCGCACTTATCCCTCTCATCCTTTTGATCGCTTCTGATCGCTTATCCCTTGCCATTGCTCGCACATCCCCAATCACGCAAGATTCAGAAATCAACACTTTATCCTTGCACTGCTATCCTTAAAAAGACTATACTGATTACGTTATGAAAGCACTCTTTTCTCTTTTGACGTCTGTAATTGTGTTAACACAAGTGGCTTTTGCTCAAAGTGAAGGCTATGTTGGACGTTTTGAATTTCCGGTGGGCACCAGCTTCTTCCCCGTTTCATATGTTTACGATTTGACGGATGTGAATGCCTGTGAAGCATTGGTTCAAAAGGAAATCTTCCGCGTTTGCATTGTGCGTGATAAACGTGCTGCGGATGCAACGTTTGAGATGACGTATCAGACGCCTCCGGCTGTTTCAATTGATGCAGCAGGGCAGTTGGTTTTAGGCGAAAATGCTGCTTCTGCGAAGTGGTTGACGTTAAACTGGACGGAAATCAAAGATGGGGTGGCAATTCCGATAACGGCAGACTATATTACAGTTGGTGACCAAGCCGGTGTCCCGAAACAGTTTCTGTATACGAATGCTTCGGGACAGTCGTACTACGGCTTTGATGTGAGTACCACAGAAGATTTACCGGCTGGGACTGGTAAAGTCTATGTCTACCTTGTAGCGATGGATACACGCATGGGGACTGGG
>JAFTHG010000230.1 GCA_017457555.1 Kiritimatiellia bacterium
ATCAAACGCACTTTGGCCGTAAAGATACCTTTATCGCCATTGGCGGCGGTGCTGTGCAAGACACAGTTGGCTATGCCGCTGCGTTGATTCATCGCGGGTGCAGGATGATTCGTGTAAACAGCACGACCCTGTCGCAAGCCGATGCCGGCGTGGGCGTCAAGAATGGCATTGACTACGCCTCCGGTAAGAATTTCCTGGGCACTTTCGCTGTGCCGTATGCTGTGATTAATGATACAGCACTGTTGACGACGCTCTCGGATAAAGACTGGCGCAATGGAATTGCAGAAGCAGTGAAGGTGGCGGTCATTAAGGATGCGGCATTCCTGCAATGGATTCAGGAGCATACGGATGCGCTTCGGATGCGAGATCTGGATGTGATGGAATATCTGGTACAACGCACTGCAGAATTGCATTTGATGCATATTGCTTATGGTGGCGACCCCTTTGAACGTGGTACGGCGCGGCCGTTGGACTTTGGCCATTGGTGTGCACATCGTTTGGAGTCGATTACCTGCTGGCAAATCTCGCATGGTGAAGCCGTGGCGGTAGGGATTGCGCTGGATATGCTGTACGCCTCGCTTCTGGGAATGGTGTCCGGAACGGAAGCGGCCCGTGTGATTGCCACGTTGCAGGAGTGTGGGCTTAAGGTGTGGTGTGACGAATTGACGCTTCGTGCGACGGATGGTAAGTTGGCGATTATGGAGGGATTGCGGCAATTCCGTGAACATCTCGGCGGCCAACTGTGCGTGACACTGCCCAAAGGTTTGGGCGATAAGTGTGAAGTGCACGAAATGAATGAAACCCTTTTAGAACAAGCAGTGCAGATGCTGCGCGAGCGTTTTGCTTGAAGAGAAGGAACTCCCATGATTGAGACTGGAATTGTTGCTCAGGCGGTTGACGTACCGAAGTGCCCGGAGTGTGGGGCGGAGTTGCCCGCAGGATTAACACCTTTGTCAAAGACTACGTGCCCGACGTGTCAAAAAAGCGTAATGGTGCCGGGACGTCTGGGACAGTATCACCTGCATCGTCTGATTGGTGCTGGTGGCATGGGTGCTGTTTATGAGGGCATTGATACCGGCTTACAACGTAAGATTGCCGTTAAGGTGATTTTGCGTGAAAAGGCTGAGGAGGACGCTTCTTTTATTGAAAGCTTTAAGCGTGAGGCGCAGTCTGCGGCCCGGTTGAACAGCCCTAACATCGTAGGTGTCTATGCTTTCGGTGAGAGTGAGGGGCAGCCTTATTTGGTGATGGAGTTGGTTCAACCTGATGCGTTGGATAAGATGATGGCGGATGGTCCCGTCAATGCGTCAACAGTGATGGCGATTGGCCGTCAGGTGGCACAGGGATTGAAAGCCGCTGCCGAACAGGGGCTGGTGCATGGTGATGTGAAGCCCGAGAATATTCTCATCAATGAGGCTCGTGAAGCGAAATTGGCAGACTTCGGTATCGCAGCACTTGCAGGGGCAAAGGCCGCCGCCAATAACGAAGTGTGGGGCACACCTTATTATGTTGCTCCGGAAACGTTGCGCCGTCAAAAGGTGGATTTGCGCGCAGATATCTACTCCTTGGGCGCAACACTTTATCATGCGATTGCCGGTGTGCCACCCTTTGATGGCGAAACGGCGGTTGATGTGATGAAGGCCCGTCTGCTTGGTCCTGCGAAACCGCTGCTTGAAGTGGCGCCCTCTTGCCCGGAAGCGATTGCCAAGATTGTGATGCGAATGTTGGAGGCAGAACCCATCCGCCGCTATCCGAACTATGATTCGTTATTGGCTGATATCAATAAGGGAGTTGGCTCCGGGAAGAGTGGCGGTAAACGCGTGGTGCTGAAGAGTGCGAAATCAAAGACCACCAACGCCACCGTTTCTTTCAGCAAGCCTTCGCAGCCGATGACACCGGTGGAGAATGTGAATGCACCGCTCTTCCAGAAGGATAAAAAGGGTTTGAGCAAGGGTGCGATTATCGGCATCGGTGCAGGTATTGGCGTGGCGGCTTTGGCCGTGCTGGGGATTATCATCGCCTTAGTGGTGAAGGCTGCGAAGAAGAGCCCCGCTCCGGAGACCGCACCTTCTGCAGCCGTGGCGCCCGGTTTGTCGCAAGAAGCGTTGCAGTCAAAGGCTGATGCCGCAGCATTGGCGACCCTTGGCAAGCAGATTGAGGCCGCGTATGCAACGCAGATTGCAGGTCAAAAGGCTGTCACTTCGCTGAAGGATCGCATGATTAATCGGGCAAAACGTGCCGTATTACCCGAACAGGAAAGTTGGCTTTCGCAACAGGAAGGGGAGGCTCCCACAGAGATGTTGCGCGAATTGCAGAAGATGTTTGCACGTCAGGATGCAATCGCAGCAGCGGTTTCCGCAACCGAGGCTCTGCGGACAAAGTTGGATGATTGGCGCACCAATTACGACAATGCTTCCGAAGTCATCGCTCAGGCAAATGAAGCTGTTGCAGCCTATGAGGCACTTCCAGAAGTGAAGGTGTTTGAGGCGAATGTGAAGGCAATTAAGGCGGCTGAAAAGAATTGGAAGCGTGTTGTGGATAAGGCACGCGAAGAGATGGAAAAGGCCGTCGCAGAACAGCAGGAGAATGAACGGAAGGCCAAGATTGCCGAACGCGAGCGTCTCGCCGCCGAGCAGGCAAAGCGGGATATTGAAGAAGAGGTAGCCTCGGTAGCAACGATTGAGGTGGAGATTACGGGTGACTTGGATAAGTTCATGCCCGAAGCGGCTCTGGCCTCCTTCAAGACGCGTCAGGCCCGCTTGAAGAGTGCAGAGGCAAAGGCTGCTGCAGAGGTCGTAGGCGAACGCATCGCTGCATTCCAGAAGCTGAAAGCCTACTGGTTGGATGCTATTCAGAAGGGGCAGTTTAAGACAATGGGTGTCACTGCGGCCGATGTGAATACGATTACGGTAAATAAGAAGTCGCAATCGTGGCAACAATTCGTGGCCAATCAGCAGATGATGGCTTTCCGTATGATTCAGGCTTCAATTGTGGATGATTCGGGAGCGCGTGCATTGCGTGCTTCGGATCGTGCAGAATTGGCGGTGGGCGCGCACCTCTTCGTGCATAAGTATTTTGGTTCGGCGATGGTTGAGAAGTCGAAGGCGCTCCGTGATGCGGTGGCAAAGCTGGCTGCCCTGGCTGAGAGTCTGCCGGGGTCCAAGGCGAAGTTTGAACGCTTGGTTGCACCGGCTGCCGAATCTGCGGAATAAATGAACCGTCACGTCCCCCGGAGAGGGGCGGCTTCCGGACGGATGAAAGACCTTTGGACGCATTCGGTAGAATGACTCCAGAGGTCTTTTTTTTTGCGGAAAGGGCGTCACAAGGAGTGTGATGAAACGCTTGATGCTGATGATTGTGGCTTTTGTTGGGCTTCCTCTCGTCTGGGTGCTCTGGCATTGTCTGCTCAAAACCTTTGCGGTGGACTGGGTAAATACGCCCTTCTGGACGCTTCCCCGCGTGGGATTCCTCGTGGGATGTGTGGTTATGGCGGCACTCTATGTGTGGCGTGGTAAACAGTTTGTCGTGCTTTATGTCTTTGCCCACGAGATGACACATGCCCTTGCAGGACTACTTTTCTTTGCTAAAATTCATCAGATCAGCATCCGCGCTTCCGGAGGTTTTGTGCGCCTCTCTAAAGGAAATCTCGTGATTACGCTGGCACCCTATTGCGTGCCGTTCTACCTTCTGCTCGCTGTGCTGCTCTACGGCATCTTACAAATCTGCCTACCCGACCTCTTACCCTTCTGGGTGTGGTCCTTTCTCTTTGGTATGGCGGTTATCTTTCACCTTTGTTTTACTGCCGATGCGCTCCTTTCGGTTTCCCAACCCGACACGCATGAATACGGCCGCTTTTTCTCATGGTGGTTTATCTTGGTGGCCAACCTCTTTTTTGCCCTTTGGGCTGTAACGGTGACCTCGCCCAATTACACTTTACGTTCGCAGACGCATCAGGTCGTGCTTGCCACACGCACGGCCTACGGTCACGTCTATACGCTTGCGAACCGTCTGGGGGTGCAGGGGAAAACGCTTTTCAAAAAAACGCAGCCCCAACAACGTGAAAGGAGTCTGTGATGAATTTAGTTGGCGAATTGCATGATTTGATTCTCTCGTCCACCAATACCGTGGTTTTCACGGGCGCAGGTGTTTCCACTGCCAGCGGTATCCGGGATTTCCGTGGAAAAAACGGCATCTATAATGACACCTTTCAGGGTTACCGCGTGGAAGAACTCTTTGGAATTGACCTCTTCAATGCGGATCCCACCCTCTTTTACACATGGGCAAAGGATTTTGTTTACGACCTTGACGCCTTTCAACCGTGCACCGTGCACAATGTCCTCGCACGGTTGGAGCGCGCCGGACTCATCAAAGCCGTCATTACACAGAATATCGATCGCTTACACACCTTAGCCGGTTCGCAACGTGTTCTGGAAGTACACGGTTCGCCCTCCAATCACCATTGCCGCACCTGCGGAGCCTCCGCCACTTACGACACCATCGCCCCCATTGTCCAAGCCGGACAAGTCCCGCGTTGCGCCTGTGGCGGCGTATTCAAACCTGACATCGTTTTCTATGGTGAAGCCCTCCCGGAAGACATTTTTTCGCAAGCCGTCACAGCCTGCCAGGAAGCCGATCTCATGCTCGTCCTCGGCAGCTCCTTAACCGTCTATCCTGCTGCCGCCCTTCCAGAAGAAGCCTATCGGTGCGGCGCCCGTATCGTTATCGTCAATGATTCGCCCACCGCACTTGACCGACGGGCCATTCTGAAATTAGACGATTTGACCGACACCTTTACTCAACTGTGCGACCTCCTGAATGGCAGTATCCCCTGAAAAAAGACGCCGCACCTGAGAGCCCCTTTCGCGTCTTAACAGTGTCTACGCTGGCTGTCCTGCACCGCAGACAACCACTCTGAACCCTGGCGTAACCAGTCACACTGGCAGTGCTGTGGCGTAGCCACTACATGCTTAGCAGGGGCGGTATCGATCTGTCTCGGATGGAGCGAGCACCGCACCCTTTTGCCAGTCGCTTTGCTCCTTGACTCGACAAGCTCGTACCCAATTGCGTCTTTGCGGTAAAAATCTGGCAGTCCCATGGCGCAGCCGCCCTGCGCAGCAAGATCACTTTTTTCACTTTTTGTCGTTATTTTTTACGATTTGAAAATTTTTCTTGTGGATTCGCGTTTTCCGCTGATTTTTGGCCAAAAATGGGCGTTTTTGCAAAGTTTGACAAATTCACTTAAGTCTTTGAGTGGCAGTGACTTATGATGAAAAAGGGGCAAAATTAACTCGTCTACAGCGGCTTCGTTGCCGAAAAAGTGCCTCTTGGTGGGTCGGTTTGAAGGCCGTTTTTTGGGGGGTAAAATACTATTTTGACCTCAACGAGGGCCTCGTCCACCTTACGCGAGGGCCTCGTTGAGGTCGAGTGAGGCCCTCGTTCAC
>JAFTHG010000231.1 GCA_017457555.1 Kiritimatiellia bacterium
CTACAAGTTGGCAGGGCATCAGCATGTCTGCGAAGTGGAGCGCGAACTTTCTCTGCAGTATGGTGACACGGTGAAGTTGACCTTTACGGCACATGTCTTGCCGTTGTGCCGTGGCATTATGAGCACGCTGTATGCTCAAATGGATGCACCCCACACCGAGGCTGAGATGGTGGAGCTTTATAAGGCATTTTATAATGATTCGCCTTTTGTGCGTGTTTATGGTTCAAAGGCTGCCGTGGGCACAAATAGCGTTCAGCGCACAAACTTCTGTAATTTGGTGGTGAGCGTGGATGAACGCGTCAATCGCTTACGCGTTGTTTCCTACATTGACAACTTGATGAAGGGGCAGGCTGGCTCTGCTGTTCAGAATATCAACCTGATGTCTGGTTTGCCAGAAACGATGGGTTTGGTGCGGTCGGGATTGTATCCGTAATCTGTCTTATTTCCATTGCGTGAATAGAGTGTCAAAAAGAATTGGTGATGGTATGAAAAAAGCTGCGAAATCCACCTCAAAACGTCCGTCTGATACGAAAAAAGCACAGCCTGCTAAAAAAGTGTCTGCGGTGAAAACCGTGCAAGTGCCGGTGATTCCCAAACCTGCAACGCCACATCGTGGGTTAGGGCGTGGGCTTTCTGCGTTGATTGATGCTCCGGTGACGTCACCGCGTGTTGTACCATTGATTCCCAAGACTCCGGCCATGTCTGAGCAGACGTTGTTGCCGTCTCAGGTTGAACGTGTCGAGAAGAGCGTTTTGACGGTGCCGGTGACAGAGATTGAACGTTCGCCATGGCAACCGCGTCAAACCTTTGATGATGCCGCATTGAAAGAACTGGCAGACTCCATCAAGGCCAATGGGATCATTCAACCGCTCGTTTGCCGTAAACTGGAGAGTGGCCGTTTTGAATTGATTGGTGGTGAACGCCGCTTGCGTGCCTCGATTCTGGCAGGTTTGACGCGAGTGCCCTTGATTTTGGTTGAGGCCGAAGACCGCAAGGCCGCCGAATTGGCAATCGTTGAAAATATCCAACGTGCCGACCTGAATGCGATTGAAGAGGCGGAAGGTTATCGCACGCTTTCGGAAAAGTTTGGCTTAACGCAGAATGAAGTGGCGGAGCGTGTGGGTAAGGCGCGTCCCTCGGTGGCAAATGCGTTGCGCCTTTTGGAACTTCCCGATGAAACCAAGGCAATGGTGGCGGATGGGCGCCTTTCGGCAGGTCACGCAAAGGCTTTGTTGGGATTGGCTCGCACAGAAGATCGCATCCGTTTGGGACGTCGTGCCGTTGCCGAAAGTTTGACAGTGCGTGCGGTGGAACGCGCAGTGATGTTGGTGAACACGCCTCCACCGGAACGTCGCCCCGCACAGGATGATTTGCCCCCACAATATTTGCGCGATTTGACCGATCGTTTGCACGCATTTTTTGGCACAGCCGTCCGTGTAACCTCCGGAAAGACTCTGGCGAATGGTCGTCATATGAAGGGGGTGCTGGAGGTTGATTTCTACAACAACGATGATTTGGATCGCATTCTGTCGCTTTTAGGGATTTCCATCGACTAATGTGAAACGCTTCGCATCGGAATATGCGGCACACTCCTTTAACCCAACCACGCCAATCGCAGCTCATCTGGAGAAGCCTCACACTTCTCTTCTGTGCTGGAATGGCGTTTTTAATTTCGGGATGTGATCGTGACGACACGTATCACGCCATCGGGGAGCGAGCTTTAAGCGAAGCGACCAAGCTTGTAACCGCTTTCCCTCAGCGTGAAGCGGGACGCCATTCAAAAGATGTTGCTGTCTGGCTGTCGGCACGGTTACCACGAGGTGCCACGATACAGTTCTTTGATACGTCGCAGGGGCGAATGGCCAATGTTATCCAAATGACGGAGCAGCCGGTGGCAATTTTGGCCACGCATTACGACACCAAGACGGGTATTCCGGATTTTGTCGGAGCTAATGACGGAGCCAGTACCACAGGGCTTTTATTGGCACTGGCCCAATTGACGGATTTGCCGGTGGTTTATCTCTTCTTAGATGGTGAAGAGTGTCGCGAACGTTATACGGCGACGGATGGTCTCCATGGTAGCTGGTATTTTGCGAAACATCGTAACGATTTGAAGCATCTGCCCGTGATTGTGTTGGATATGTTGGGGGATGGTCATTTCAATCCCGGATTGGCCGAAAACGCCACCCGACAGCTCAATCAACGCTTGGCAGCGGTCGCAAAGTCGATGAAGTTACCTCTTTTGAATGCCGGAGAGGTCATTGATGAC
>JAFTHG010000232.1 GCA_017457555.1 Kiritimatiellia bacterium
ATTAGATTTTCATGGGATGGCATGGTCTTCTATGTCTGGCGGTCCTGCGAGCACTCTCGCCACTGCGGCGCAACCACGCTGACGCAGGTTGGGCGGTTTTGTCTCTTTTTCTACCAGTTTTTGGCCTGTTGAAAACTTTTTTTGATGGTGTGGGGTTGGGGGAGGATTTGCCGCTTTTTAGCCTCAAAAGGAGCCTTTTTGAAGAGAGGTGCTTTTCTGTATAAGTCCTTGAAGCGCAGTGATTTATGCTGAAAATGGGCTGAAACCAACTCGTCTACAGCGGCTTCTTGATGCCAAAGTGACCGAGAGATCGACATGATTTGGCCGCTTAATAAGTCCAATGTCACTGAAACTGCTGTTCAATTTCGCTGAAATTGCTCTTCGCTTTCGCTGAAATTGACCCGCCTTTTCGCTCTTATTTTGGCGCAAAATTGCCGATTTTTCGTCTTAAAATTGTTAATAACTTTCCGCACACACGCCCACGCGATTTGCCAGAATCACCCTCCTGTGCTATCATCTCCATAGCGGAGCGGTGGAAGCCGAAGTGAACCACCCTCGGCTTACTCACCCGCTTAGTAGAGGAGCGGCATTTACCAAGTCCAAAAGGAACGTAGGATGATAAGTCTTTCTTTCTGACAGTCTTTCTTTGAGAGGTTTATGCTTACCTTTGTGACACGATTGAACTCGATGTGCTCGTTTCCGTCTACACTATTCCTTCTGGTCGGCTTAGATACTTTTTCTTTTCATTTAGGGGGATACTCTGCTACAATAATTGCACGTTACGGGATGAGCCGTAGCAAGAATTAACTGCATTTTGCAGACAAGTTGCTTCAGTAGAAACCTGAGAAATTTCAAATGAGTAAGCAACGTGTTGGCAAGGTGTGCCGTATCGGTACACCTTCTTTTCGCACGTCTACTCAAAGGCTTTCTCAGGGCCTCTACTGAAACGTGCCAAAGAAGGTGTGCTTTTTTATGTTGCAGGCTCTATTTGAGTTCTCTGAGAATGATGCGTTTTTAAGTGAACAAATTATCACTTACCTTGGAAATAAACGTTCGCTTCTGCCTTTTATTCATCATGCCGTGAGTTATGTTAAGGAACGGCTTAAAAAAGAGAAGTTACGTTGTGCAGATCTCTTTTCTGGAAGTGGTGTTGTTTCTCGTTATTTTAAGCAGTATGCTTCAACTCTGGTGGTCAATGATTTAGAACATTACACAGAGGTTATTAACCGTTGCTATCTTAAAAATCGGTCATCTGTGGATATTAAGCAACTTCAAGAAGAATTGCATGCCATCCATAAACGTATTGAAGCAGAATGGGCACCGGGTTTGATAGCGGAGCTTTATGCGCCCAAAAATGATGCACATATTGAGCCTGGTGAACGTGTCTTTTTTTCACGTCGTAATGCCATTTATTTAGATACGGCTCGAAAACTTCTTGATCAACTTTCTCTTTGTGACAAAAATCTCTTTTTAGCTCCACTGCTCTATGAGGCTTCTGTACATAACAATACCTCTGGAGTATTTAAAGGGTTTTATAAGAATAAGGCTGGAGTAGGGTGTTTCGGTGGTGAGGGGCGGAATGCTTTACGGCGTATTCTTGGAGAAATTCGCTTAAATCTGCCACTATTTTCAAACTATGAATGTGAGGTCGTAATTCACAGGACGGATGTGAATCAATTGGTGAATACATTGCCGGAATTGGATCTTACCTATTTGGATCCGCCCTATAATCAACATCCGTATGGTGCAAATTATTTCATGCTTAATTTGTTGGTGGAGTATCAACGCCCATCTCAAATAAGCACAGTTTCTGGGATTCCTAAAAACTGGAATCGTTCACGTTACAATAAACGTCCCTTGGCAAAAGAGGCTCTGTTTAATTTGATTCAGTCCTGCCCATCACGTTTCATCCTTATCTCGTACAATTCCGAGGGATTTATTTCTTATGATGAATTTGTTCTTTTCTTGTCTTCACTTGGAGTCGTGAACGTGTTTGAAAAAGAATATAACACGTTTCGTGGGTGTCGCAATCTGCATATGCGTGACTTACATGTGTCAGAGTATTTGTTTTTACTGGAAAGGAAATGAGGCATGGCAGGGAAGGAACGCTTACGTCACGATCATCAAGAGATGGTGTTAAATAACATTTCAAAAAAACAAGAAAAGTTATTGCTCGAAGCGGTGATGGATGTTTGGGCGACATTGAAACAAATGTATCCCGAATATCAATTCACGTTTAAAAAGAAGATTTTGCTGAATGAGATTATTCAGCATCTGGAACAAAAGTTTCGTGATACACCCTTTCATCTGTGTAAAGAGAGTTCGTTTATGACACCTGATGGTGGTATCTTAAACATTGTGAGCGTGGCACAGCAAGAATATCCAATTCTGATTTCAGAAAAGAAAAATCAAGGCACAAATGATTTAAGGGCTTTGGAAGGAAAAAAGCGGCAGGCACAAGGAAATGCAATTGAACGTTTAGGAAAGAATGTAATTGGATTTCGAGCTGCGCTCTTAACAGAATCAATATTTCCGTTTGTCTGCTTCGGGGATGGATGCGATTTTGATGAGGCAAGTAGTATTCCAGATCGGGTGCGAACGATTGCGATGTTTGGCGATCTCAATACCGTCTATCTTCATAATAATGGCCCTTTTAATCGTGGCACATTTTTCTTTAGGCCGTCGGCTTGGCGTAAAGAAGAAATGTATCAACATTGTCTTGATATTGCTGAACGTAGCATTTTGTACTATCTTTCAAAGTATGGTAAAGAACATTTTCGCCAACATTCGTGCACCATTTCCCAATAGTGCACCATTCAGAATTGCTTGAATCTCTGTCGCTGGCGTGTTATGCTATGCGCTATGGTTCGTTGGTTTGATGCGCATTGTCATTTATCAGATTTGCGGTTATCTCCTTTGCCGGAGTCGTGGCAGTGTGCTTTGCGTGAGGCTTGCATTCTGGGTGGTGTGACGTGCGCTTCATTTCCGGAAACGTGGTCGCTTCCGCTTCCGCAGGATTTGCCTTTCCGGCGTGCGTATGGGATTCATCCCTGGTGCGCTGCGCATGTGGATGACGCTTCTTTTGATGCGTTAGATGCCATTTTTCGTAACGATCCGCACGCGATTATTGGCGAAATCGGGTTAGATGGGATTCGTCCAACACCGGATGATGGTGAAGTGCAGCGGCGTGTTCTTCGGCATCAATTGGCCTTGGCGGTGACGTATTCCCGTCCGGTGGTGCTGCATGGTGCGCGAAAATGGGGCGCACTTTTTGATGAATTGGAGCAGTGGGTCGCCAAACTTCCGGCGGTAATGATTCATGGTGCAGCATTTGCACCGCAATTGTTGCAACGGCCTCTCTTTCGTCATCAGAATGTCTGGTTTAGTTTTGGGAGCGATGTGTTGCGTCAAAAGCGGTGTACGGCTGTCGCATTAGCGGCTGCGGTGCCGTGGGATCGGGTTTTAATTGAGACGGATGCTCCGGACCGATTGCCTTCAGACGGGGCTGTTTGGATCTCTGAACGCACCGGGGAGCGGCTCAATCATCCTGCGAATTTATTACGCATTGGGGAAGCACTTGCGCGTTTGCGCGGTGTGTCAATCTCGGAACTCGCCGAACAAACCTTTCTGAATGGATTAAATTTCTGCTCTGCCCAGCGGTAACATTTCGTTGAGGTCTTGCGAATTTCTTTTGAAGTGAATCGCTCTTTTCAGCGCGAAATCGAGGTGAATTTCATCTAAATGCAGTAAATAACCTGCCACAGGGTGTTACAGATATGGCATAATATAAGTATTAAGAACAGGAAGCGTTTACGATGTCTGATTCTGCATCTTCTTTACGTCCGGAATTAAGTGTGTCCGGCTGTGATACGACTGCGCTGGTAGAGATTTCCCGGCAGTTCGCTGAATTTGAATTTGAAGCCTTGCATCGCAATGAGGTAACGGCTGCTCAGGTTGCTGCTGATAAGGCAGATTGGGCCGCAACGGGGACTGCATTAAGTGGCGTTTATCAGGCATTATGCGATGGTGAAACCGAGCAGGCGATGGCTTCCCTGCATGCAATCGAAACGATTTTGATGCGCCATGGTGTATTGGTGTCGCAACCTGTATTATCAACACCGTCACAAGAGGACTTCATCGATGGCGAATAATGCAAAGACGGCACTGCTCTGTGCGTATACACTCGCCAAAGCAAAACAATATGCTGAGGCGGAGGCGCTGATTCTATCGCATGATGAGCTTTCTAAAACACCGGAAGCGATTGACTTATTGGCCCGTATTCGCATGGAAGAGGGGGATTTATCAGAAGCTCGTCGGCTGTGGCAGGGGATTCAAACCGTTTATCCGGAACACCAGCCCTCCCGCATTGCGTTAAAGCTGATGGGGCATCGCCAAATCAAGGTGCGGTGGGCGATGGTATGGGCGTGTCTATTGCCATTTGCATTTATTATCGGTATGCTCGTCGCTCTTGTGACAGGGCTCTCCTCTCCAGTTGAATCGGTAACGATCCTCTGGGATAACATTCCTACGCAAGCAAAGGTGAATGCGCTCGCAGATTATCAAGGTAAGGTCCGCCGCGTCTATGTCGCCTCGCAATTCTTTTCTCAGCCGGATAAATACATCAGTCGCGCTATCCTGACACAGATGTTAGCTAAACGGCTTGATTTACCGGAATCAGCGATGTTCTTGGGTGCGGCAACCGACGATTTGAGTGCTTCGGCTATTCGTGTGGAGCTTGAACTTTTGTGAGTAATCGCCGAAAGACTGCTTTAGTTTTGGGAAGTGGTGGTGCACGCGGTTGGGCCCATATCGGGGTCGTACGTGCACTCTTTCGGCGCGGCTTCAGGCCGGATTTGGTGGTCGGAACGTCAATAGGGGCGCTTATTGGTGCGATGATAGCGGCAGATGTTTTTGAGGCATTTGATCAGGAAATCGCAGCCCTGACGCCTGTGAAATTGGCTAAATTCTTCACAGAAATGCATCTACCTCAAGCGGGGCTTCTCTCAGGAAAGCCGATTGTTGAATGGTTGGAGCAGTCACACTTATTGGGGAAACATACCTTTGCAGATTTGAAGATTCCCTTTGCAGCGGTTGCTACGGATTTACATCGGGAACGCAGTGTGCTGTTACAGGAAGGGCATGTCGCCCAAGCGGTAAGAGCCTCCATCTCCATTCCCGGTATTTTTGATCCGGTTGTGCGCGATAGTGCTGTGTTGGTGGATGGCGGTTTAACGTCTCCTGTCCCAGTAACGGAAGCCCGGAAACTGGGAGCCGACGTAGTGATAGCCGTTGACATCAATACACATTCTCCAGACGAGGTGTTGTTGGCAGAGGGGCAGGTGCCGCCAATGCCGACTCTGTTTACGACCCTGTTGCAGACGATGCGTATGATTGAAAATGAAACCTGCCGTCATACGTTGCAAGTGGATCCGCCGGAGATTTTGATTCGTCCGGCGGTGGGACATTTGCAAACGCTTGAATTCTATGCAGGGAAAGCCTTGATTGCTACAGGCGAACGCGCCGTGGCAGAGGTGGAAGATGCGTTAGGGGCATTATTGAAATGAACGTAAAAGACTGGTTGATAGTGCGTCGGGCAAAGCGAGATTTAAAGAATCTCCGCAACGATTATCGTTTATATGTAGATCTATTGTCACCCGAAGTCTGTGAACAGTTGGAAGTGCGCTTTTTGGATGCAGCACAGGCGATTCGCGGAAAAGAAGTTGAAGATCTCGCGGGTGTGATTGCGACATTGCAGATGGAATTAACAGCAGCATTGCCCAAAAAACGCTGCCCTTGGCTGACGGAAGCATTGGACGTGGTGATTTCTGCACTGGCTGTCGCCTTTTGTTTTCGCGCGTACTACTACGAACCCTTCCGCATCCCTACAGGATCCATGCAGCCAACGCTGTACGGGATTCACTCAATTGCAGCGGATCGCCCTACGGTATGGGACAAGCAACCTTTGAAATTCCTGAAATGGTGCGCCACAGGGACCTCGTGGAAGGATGTGACAATTCAGCGCGGTGGAGTGGTTTCCGGTTTTGTGCCCTCTGCAAATCCGGGGTATGTGGCTTTGATTGTCAATGGGCGCGATGCGTATGAACTGCCTGATGATGCCGCACAATCGCTCCGTTTCACACTCCTTCCAGGTCAACGTGTCCGCACGGGACAGCGCATTTGGAGCGGGTATGTGACGAGTGGCGATTTTCTCTTTGTAAATCGGTGGTTGTGGAATTTCCGTCATCCGCAATTGGGAGAAACAATCGTCTTTTCAACACAGGGACTCAAGGGGCTGCCTGATAATCAGCATTACATCAAACGGTTGTGCGGTCGTCCAGGAGATAAGGTTGAACTCCGGGAAGATTCCCCGTGGTTGTGGGTAAATGGAAGCCCTGCGGAGAAACCAAGTCGCTTGGCGGAAATTGCGGAAAAGCAGGTGGCTTATCCGGGAGCTCCGGCCTATTTAGGTTATCAGGTCGCCCATCCCGGCGGTCAATACGCAGAAACCTTCTCCACATTTGATCTTGGTGTCGGGGAATATCTTGCCCTTGGTGACAATACTGGAAACAGTTTAGACAGTCGCTATTGGGGGAAGGTGCCGTCACGGAATTTACTTGGTCCGGCAAGTTTTGTCCATTGGCCGATTGTATCGCCTCGCTGGGGTGCGATTCGCTGATGTATTTTTACTGAAAGGTGGCTTATATGAATACGACATCTGAAACCCTTCCTGATGCACAGTCCTACGATGTTCTGGTGGTTGGAGCCGGACTCTGGGGATGTGTGGTCGCGCGTGAATTGGCGGAAGCCGGTTATCGAGTGCTGGTGTTGGAAGCACGTTCGCTGCCGGGTGGTAATGCCCGGAGTGCGATTGACCCTAAAACGGGGATTGAATGTCACTGCTACGGTGCACATATTTTCCACACTTCAGACGAAGAAGTTTGGTCGTATATCAATCGTTTCGCAACCTTTACTGATTATCGTCATCGCGTTTTGACTGAATATCAGGGCAAGGTCTACTCCATGCCATTGGGTCTGACGTTGATCAATGCTTTTTATGGTAAGAATTTGAAACCTTCTGAAGTGTCTGCTTTTATCGCAGAAGAGGTGAAGAAGGCAGGTTTAACGGGTGAACCTGCAAATCTGGAAGAGCAGGCAATTTCTTTAATTGGACGTCCGCTTTATGAAGCCTTTATCAAGGGTTATACGCAAAAGCAGTGGAATACCGACCCCAAGGATCTACCGGCATTCATCATTCGCCGTCTGCCGGTGCGCTCCAATTACAATACCGATTACTTTAATGACACGCACCAAGGTGTTCCATTAAAGGGCTATTTTGCAATCTTTGATGCGCTTTTGGACCATCCGGCAATTCAAGTCCGCTACAACGTGGATTATTTAGCCGTGCGAAATACCTTTGCAGAAACGCTTCCTGTCTTCTACAGTGGGCCGATTGACGCACTCTTTGATTACAAATATGGTGCGCTGCCATGGCGTGGTCTGAAATTTGAATGGGAAACAAAACCTGTGAATGACTGGCAGGGTACGACGGTAATGAATTATGCCGATGCTGAGGTGCCTTATACGCGCATTCACGAATTCAAACACTTCCATCCAGAACGCAAAGAGGTGTTTGCTTCAGAGCAGACCATTATTTGTCGCGAATATCCTGCAGATTGGAAATTAGGTGATTTGCCCTATTATCCTGTCAATGCAGAAAGCTCGGCAGCTCTTTTAGCCAAGTATCGTGAGGAAGCTGCAGCCTGTCCGAATGTCGTCATCGGTGGTCGGTTAGGCGAATATTGCTATTACGATATGGACAAAGTGATTGCACGTGCTCTGGCACAGGTGCGTGGGTGGCTTGCGGCCCATCGCTGATGGCAGCCGTATTGAATGTGTTATACTTGATTTGCTTTGGAGGTTGATTATGAAATTGAAATTAATGCTCTCACTCACCTGTTGCGTGGCGTTACTTGCCGTAATGGGATGTAACAAGGAGGATGCCGAAACGGTCGCCCGTAAGGAGCGCGTCGCTGCTCTTTTAGCAGAGGCAAGAACGGCAGAAGCGCAGGGAGATGCTGTTGCGGCAGAAAATTTCTACCGCCAATTGTTATTGGTGGATCCTACTGAAGCGACAGCCCATCTGAGTTTGGCAAATCTCTCCCAGGATTTACGCAAGAACTATTTGGATGCGATGTATCATTATCAGCGTTATCTGGATTTGCAACCTGATTCAGAGAAGGTGTCTTTGGTGAAGGATCGTCTGGCTTCTGCTCGCACGTTGCTCTCCAATCAACTGGCCGCCGAGATTATTTCGCGTGAGCAACGCGCCATTGAAACCGAGCGAGATGCCTTGCAGACGCAGTTGCGTGAACTTGAAAAGACGGTCCGGTCGCTCAATAATACAATCGCTTCGCGGGATGCAACGATTATTGAATTGCAGGGAGAGGTAAAGCGTTTGACTCGCTTGGTGGAAAAATTGAAGGCTGCAGAAGTGGAAACGCGCTCAACACATGCTGCCGAAATCGCCGCTGCCCGTAAGGAACTTGAGGATGAACGTTCCAAACCGGATCTCTCCGGAACCGCAGACTTGGTCGCCGCTGCCCGTGAAGAGGCTGAACGTATCCTTGAAGAAGAGGATGGTGGTGTACCGCCAAAGGATGAAGCATTGCGTGCAATCGCTGAAAATGCAAAGGATGAGACTCCGATTACCACTACACCGACGCGTGGTAAGCGTTATGTGGTACGCCCGGGTGATACGTTTTCTGCGCTGGCCCGTGAGGCCTATGGTAACGCCGCAGAGTGGCCTCGCATCCGTGAAGCCAATCGCTCTTCTGCGAATCCCAATGGCCGTTTGCTTGCGGGCGAATCGATTTATATTCCTTAATGTTTCTTTTTTGAGAATGGCAGGATGCGGAAGCGTCCTGCCATTTTTGTCTGATAGGTGCACAAATGGGATTTTTTAAGACGCGCCGATATTCATTACGTGGGTCCGGCAAGGATGGATTCCGATTACAGACGCGTGATGTTTCGGATCGACGTTCCTTCTTCTCAAACCGGAAACGCCGCGAAACCCTCTCGCGCCTGTTAGAGTCTGGCGGCACACATGCGACACGGATTGATCCGGAGGCCTATCCCATTCGCCGATCGTGGGAGCGCTTTGTGACCGTGATGACGCTCATTATTGTCTTATGGTTGCTGGGGATGTTTTGGCCCTGAAACAGTTGTTGATTGGAATTAAATCTTTCCGTGGAGGAATGAAATGATAAAGACACCTGCTTTTGTGGTTGATGCGCTGGCTTTGAAACGTAATGCTGCAATTCTACAGGATGTGGCTGAACGTGCAGGTGTCCGTATGTTGTTGGCATTGAAGGCTTTTTCAATGCCGGCGGCAAAGCCTTATCTCTATTTTTGTGGGACGTGTGCGAGCAGTGTTCACGAAGCGAAGTTAGCAAAGGAGGCTTTTGGAGGTGAAAGTCACGCCTTTGCGGCGGCCTTTTCTGAATCGGATATGCGTGAATTGATGGCGCTTGGGATTCATCATATTACCTTAAATTCAATTGCACAATTGCGCCAGTGGCAATGTCTTGCCGCAGAAATCGGCCATACGTCAACGCACGTGGGCTTACGCATCAACCCGGAACATTCTGAGGGGCAGGTGCCCTTGTATGATCCCTGTGCGCCGCATTCGCGTTTAGGGGTCCGGAAATGTGCCTTGCGAGGTGAAGACCTGAACGGTATTTCCGGGCTGCATTGCCACAATCTTTGCGAACAGAATGCGGACTGTTTTGTACGGACTTTAGCAGCGATTGAAGCGACGTTTGGTGATTTATTGCCGCGAATTCAATGGTTTAATTTTGGTGGTGGGCATCATATTACGCGCTCCGACTACGATCGTGAATTGCTGATTGCTACGCTTCAGGATTTCAAACGGCGTTATCCGCATATCACCTGTTATTTGGAACCCGGTGAAGCGCATGGATTGAATGCGGGTTCCTTTGTTTGTACGGTACTGGATGTAGTGGAGAATGCTGGTGCAATTGCGATTCTGGATGGTTCTGCTGCTTGTCACACGCCAGATGTGATTGAAATGCCCTATATGCCACGTGTGTTTATGGATGAGGCGTGGCAGGGCGAGGCTGTGCCCCGTACTCCGCAGTTGCGTGTCGGAGCTCCGGGCGAACGCGCCGTAGAGGTGCGCCTGGCAGGGCCAAGTTGTTTGGCCGGAGATGTCTTTGGGGATTACTCGTTTGACCGTATCCCTCAACCCGGCGACCGCATTTATTTTGAAGATATGGCACTCTATACGATGGTAAAGACGAATACCTTTAATGGGATTCATCTGCCCGACATTGTTTTACGCACGGCACCCGATACGTTTAAAACGGTGCGTACTTTCGGCTATGACGATTTCCGGTCGCGACTCTGAGTGATGTTTCACTCTAATGAATGCCGATATGCAGCGGATGCAAGCTATTCCGTCATTTCAGGGGCGTTGTGACGGTGTTAAATGATAAACGTGCGCCTCTTCATCTTGATTCAGAACTTCAATCATTACCTTTTTACCACGGATAAAGAGCCCGTGGACAGCCTCGGCGCCAGCTTGCTTGAGGATGGTACGAATGAGAAGAATCATTGCTTTGGTAATGCGTAGTCCCGGAATCAGGACGGGAATGCCGGGCGGATAGGGCATAATGAGTTGCGAAGCGATACGCCCTTCGCAGGCTTCCAATGGCAGAAGTTCCCCATCGCAGAGTGCGGCATCACGGGGCAGAACATCGGGCTGTACATTCACAGCTTCCGTCAGCAGGGCCGCATCGGTAACTTGTTCAGGTAAGCCAATATCTGCTTTAACCTTGCGTAAGCACCGATATAACAAATCAAAGTGCTCCTGTCGAGTCCCTGCGGTGACTAGAAAGAGAATGGTTACCGGCGAGGCTTTCTCCCATTGCAGATGTGCATCGTGTAAGAGACGTTGACAGGCAGCGCAAGCTTTTTCAGAACGGAAGATGAGCGTGAGTTTCAATGGGTCATGGAGATAACCCTTTGCGAGCCAGGATCGTTCATCTCCGGTGATGGCTCCCAAATCTGCAAAACACGCACTTTCAGGAAGCCCTGTCAGCGTGGCGATGCGTTGGCGGAAGGCTGCCACCCAACGGAGTCGTTCGTCTAATAGTTGCAATCCCTCCAGACGCATTTGAATGCCGGCAAAGTCAAGGGTGGCCAAGATGGGATAGTGTGGAGAGGTGGAGTGCCAATAGCGTAATACTTCATGCAGGTCGTGGCTGAACTTCTCATAAGAGCCGTGACCATTGAGGTGAAAGCGTTTCCGCAACCACTTGAAACGCCGATTCCGGTCTTCTTCCAGAAGGTAACGGAAGCGGGTCGACACATGAATCATTGAAGCTTGTGAGAAGGCAGCTAAGGCTTTATGGGTAGATTGCACAGCGACATGTGCGCCTCCCGATTCGCTGACGGCATTATAACGGGCCACCGTGCCATCGGCTAACGGATAAGTGTAGTAAGGGTGAAATCCCAGATAAGGCGCCCATGCTTCATCGGCATAGAAGAGAATACCAGCCGCTTCGCATGCTTTTGCAATCTCCCAAACGGGATAGAGGATGCCTTCATACGTACATGTGGTGATGACCAGGAGTTTGGGCTGTTGAGCTTCCGGCAGGGTTGTCGCGTACTGGAGCTCTGCCTGTAGCGTTTCCAGAGCGATGGGTGTCCAAATGCCGAGTGTGGCATTGTAATGTGCGGGGAGATAGCGCGGTACTGCGCCAGACATTACCACCGCGTGATGAACCGATTTATGACAATTCCGATCAAGTAAAACGGTTTCGCCCGGACGCAAAAGCGTCATCAACATGGCTTTATTGGAGGTGCTGGTGCCATTGGTGACAAAGGAAGTTTGTGCCGATCCGAAGATTTCTGAGGCGATGCGTTGAGCCATTGTGAGCGGTGTGTGCCCTTCGGGTTCGGAGAGATCGCCGAGCGAGGTTACTGAAACCGAGAGGTCTGCCCGGAAAAGCATGGGCGACAAGGCTGAATAGAAGCCGTGCAAAAAGGGTGAATGGCGAAAGGCGTGCCCATTATTGTGCCCGGGTGTGTGCCAACTGATTCCCGCGTGGCGTCGGACGTAACGCCGTAAGGCATCCCAGAATTGGGGCAGCCAAAAGGAGGCAAAGAGGTGAAGCAGACGCTCGCGGTGCCGCGGTGCCGCGCTTAAGATGGTGAAGGATTTTTGCGACCAGCGCCGTGTTGGCAATTGACATTTCGCATGGCCGGGGTGGGTGATGAGGACTTTTGGAATCGCAGGGAAGAAACGTTGCAGCCAGATTGCGATGGGTGTCCCATGAATGGTGCACTCAAAAAGAGGTATCCCATTGATTTCATCGTCACAGAGGAATAGACAGCAGGCCGCAGCTTCTGGTGTTAATTCCGGATGAGGCGTTTGCACATGGAAGAGTTGTTGCGCCAGAGCCTCCGGTGTGGTTGCCGGAATTAACCGGAGTGCCGGATAGTCCAGAGCCTCATGAAAGGAGAAGTGCTCCTGGCAGAAACTCTGAAAGATGGCGGATAGGTGGTCTTCAATGTCCTGAAGGAGCTCAGGATCGGCATGCGATGCATCGACTAAATAGAAAAGCGTTTGCGGCTTCATAACGTACCTTTCAAAGGTCAGTGCATAATAGTGTAACGCAGCATGAAGCGCGGTGCAAGTGCTCTTTTCTATACAATAAAAGAACAGAGACCCACCGTAAAGCAGGTCTCTGTAGTTCCAGTGCTCAATCGAAATTATTCTTCGATGATTGCTTCCATCGGGCAAGCGCCAGCGCAGGTGCCGCAGCCCACGCACTTAGCGGGGTCGATGACGTAGATCGGATCACCAGCGGAAATCGCTTCAACGGGGCATTCGCCAGCGCAGGTTCCGCAAGCAACGCACTTGTCAGTAATTTTGTAAGCCATGGTCAATTCTCCTTGTTACGGCACAAAACAACGTTGTCTCGTGCTGACTACAACTAATATAACAAAGCAAATGCCACTTTGCCGAGTCTAATGTTTGCTAAAAACGTGCTTTTTGCAGAAATTATTCGGTTAAACCGAGTAAACGCTGGGCATTGCCGCCCATAATGGCTTCTAAACGCGGTTTGGAAATATCCCATGAGGCAATCGTCTCGGCGTGCTTGGCCGGGTTACACCAAGGCCAGTCGCTACCGAAAAGGACGTAATCCTGTGGATGCTGCTCGGCAAAAGCTCGCACGATGGGTTCGGTGCCGGTACTCTTTTGGTAGGCGAGATCCACGTAGATGGAGCGTCCCAAGAGGAAGCGGAGCGTTTCCGAATGTTTCCACGAGGCGCAGTGTGCACAAATCAACCGCAAGCCCGGGACACGGCGGTAAACATTGATGATTTGCAGAGGAGAGGCCATCGGCTCACCATCACTGGAAACATCGGCACCTGTGTGGCAGAGGATGGGTAAACCTGCCTCCGTGATGATGCGAAGGAGTCGAATCATCCGCCGGTGGTCAAGTGGTACACCTTGGAAATAGGGATGCAGTTTGACC
This sequence comes from Kiritimatiellia bacterium, assembly GCA_017457555.1. Classification (GTDB taxonomy): domain Bacteria; phylum Verrucomicrobiota; class Kiritimatiellia; order RFP12; family DVOR01; genus Spyradenecus. The sequence continues at coordinate 13,566 of JAFTHG010000232.1, forward strand.
ATTTTGGCTCCCAGACCGATCAAGACCTGAATGTGCTCTCTGGCAAGTTCATCGTAGGGGTGCAGGGATACGCATGGAATCACACAACGTTGCGCTTCGGCTCCGCACGATCCGGAGTTGAGAGCCGTCAAATAACGCACCATGTAGTGAAATTGCTCTGGTTTGGTGGCGATGGGACAGATGGCGTATCGATCAAATCCTGCCACCCGCTCTTGACGAATCAAGTCTGCCATGGTGCCGTTCCCTTGTGGCGTGAGCAGACATCGCGATTCGGATTTTCGCACAATGGAAGCGATGACTTCGGCTGCCCGGTGGGCGGAGAAGGCGTGGGTGTGAATGTCGATACGCATAACGAGTCCTCTCAATCGCGCAAACGGAAGGCGCAATGGTAGATGGGATCGCCTTTGGAGAGGAAGAGTCTTTCAAAGTCGGTCTGCTCATCTGCTTCACGAATCAGGGGCGCAATCTCTTCAAAACGGTTGTCTTCGGAGAGAAAGCGGTACATTTCCTTAAAATAGTCTTCGTGGTCAGTCGAGATATACATAATCCCACCGGGCACAAAAATCCGCGTCAGCGTGTCACACATCTCCCGTTGGAAGAAGCGGTTCTTGTGATGACGCCGCTTGGGCCATGGGTCTGGGAAGAAGAGATACATCGCCTTGACGCAGTGATCGGGCAGCACTTCCCGTACAAATCGCCCGGCTTCTACACGCACAAAGGTCAAATTCTGGAGCTCACCGTGCTGCGCTTTACGCGAACAGCGCCGCAAACGCTCCATCATCCGCTCCACGGCGAGGTAGGGCTGTTCCGGATTTTTGGTAGCACGGGCGGCAATGAAGCGGCCGTTTCCACATCCGATTTCGAGTTCAATCGGGGGCATTCCGGGGGCGAGTGCCGGGATATCGAGTGTGGGTTCGTCTGCTTTAAGCTCTATTACATGGGGCAAAATCTCATTCATACCACTATTTTAGCACATTTGATTGGCTGTCAATTCCGATTCCATCGGATGTAAAAGAAAACATCCCGCTG
>JAFTHG010000233.1 GCA_017457555.1 Kiritimatiellia bacterium
ATTCGTGAGGCGGAATCTGTAGCCTTTGCACAGCGTAATTTACCATCTTATACGGCAATGTGCCGTGCCGGTGCTGCCGTGGCGAATCGTGCAGCCCGCATTGCACAACGTGCTGGAATTACGCGATGTGTGGTGTTGTGTGGACCGGGAAATAATGGTGGGGATGGCTTTGTTGCAGCGCGGTGTTTAGCGATTGATGGTTTTGATGTGAGTGTTTACATGACCTGCGTGCCCTCCCGTCTGAAGGGGGATGCATCTCGGGCATGGAAAGATTTATGCGCGGCAGGTATTCGCCCGGTAGTGTTGCCTTCTGTAGATGCGTGGAAAGATGACCCATGGGCAGATCCGGCAGTTTCAACCCACCATGCGCTGATCATTGATGCACTGTTAGGCATTGGCGTCAAAGGGATTCCCTCGGGTGCGCTGGCGGCTGCAATTCACTGGATTAATGGCACTGCGGCAGATTGTCCGGTGGTGTCGGTGGATGTGCCGAGCGGATTGAATGCAGATACCGGAAGTGCGTCCGGTGAAACCGTCCGTGCAGATGCCACGGTTACCTTTTCCCGCCCCAAGATAGGCTTTGCCTCTCCGGCGGCTCGCGTCTATTTGGGCGAATTGAGCGTTGCGGAGATTGGTATCCCCGGGGATTTATTGGAGGCGCGTGAATGTTTGCCTCCGGAAGAGGTTGAGCTTATTGCAGAACCTGAAATCCGCAATTATTTGCGCCCGGAGCGCAGTTTAGATTCTCACAAACGCAGTTATGGACACGCGGTGATTATTGGCGGTTCGTCAATGTATCCGCATGCGCCGGTGCTGGCAGCGTTGGCGGCGTATCGGGCAGGGTGTGGTCTGGTGACACTGGATGTTCCCGATGTATCGCGCACGGCTGCCGCCTATTGGGTGCCGGAAGCCATCTTTTCAGATGATCAGTCCGAACTGAGTGAGGTTGCAGCTCAGTGTGATGCTCTGGCAATTGGCCCGGGGATGGGGACCTTTGATGCGGTAAAGATGGATTTATTGCGCGCACTGGTCAGTGATGTGTCCATCCCACGGACGGTGGTTGATGCTGATGCTCTGACTGCGCTTGCGGCATTACGTCGGGATGGATGGTCCCCGGATGGCTCCACATTACGCTTGGTGCTGACGCCGCATCCGGGGGAAGCGGCACGTCTGCTTGGCGTAACCACTGCGGAAATTCAGCGCGATCGGCCTGCTGCTGCCCGTGCGATTGCGGCGATGTATCACGCTATTACGGTTTTGAAAGGGCATCATACCTTGGTGGCAGAGCCCGGAGGTCGTCTGCATCAGTGTATGGGAGGCAATCCCGGGATGGCAACTGCCGGGACAGGTGATATTCTTGCCGGCGTGATTACGGGCTTGTTGGCACGGGGACTGGGCACAGAAGATGCCGCGTGTCTGGGTGTCTATCATCATGCCAAAGCCGGTGACCGTGCAGCTTTTGAACATGGGCCGGAATCATTGATTGCCTCGGATTTATTTAAGACGCTGCGCTTGTAAGGTGGATGAAAGCACCCCTTGATACGTGAGCGAACGTCACGTGATTGTAATTGAAGACTGTAACAGTAGAGGATGAACGGAGTTTTTTATGTATTGTGATGCTTATCGTCGCTTATGCGGTTCTGCGCTTGCGAAAATTTCGCTCTATTTCCGCAACCCACGTGGCTACATTATCTCATCAATGGTGGCAGGGATGTTTATCACGTTTGGGAGCATGGTGGCGCTCAGCATTGGTGGGTTGTTAGTGCCACTGATGGGCTCGGCGGCCAAAATTATTGCGGCGATAGCCTTCTCTTCTGCGCTGAGTTTAGCCGTTATGGCAGGGTGCGAACTCTTTACGGGAAACAACTTGGTTCTTTCGGCTGCTGCATGGGAGAAGAAGATTTCGTGGCGGATGGCGTGTTTGCTCTGGCTGGTGAACTGGTTGGGCAATCTGGTCGGGACATGGTTGCTTATCGGGCTGTATAAAGTATCCGGAGCTAATGCGGTTGCGGAGGTTGTGACCTATTTTCATCAGGTGGCATCATCAAAAGTGGCGCTTGGACCTTTGGAAATGGTGGTGCGAGGCATCTTGTGTAACATTTGCGTCTGTTTGGCGATTTGGTGTGGTGTGCGGATGAAGAGCGAGTCCGGAAAGTTGATTATGACGATTTGGTGCATTCTCATCTTCATGGTGTGCGGATTTGAACACAGCATTGCGAATATGAGTATTATCGGCATCGCATTAATCAATGGCGCCGGCCCGGAAGTGACATGGGCCGGATATGCGGTGAATCTCTTCTTTGTAACAATCGGAAATCTCTTGGGCGCAATTTTCTTTGTGACCTTACCTTATCAAAAGATGCGCCATTAAGGAATAGGAATGGGGAGGCTGGCAGAATGGCTTGCTTTGATTCGATTTTAGAAACGGTGGGAAAAACCCCTTTAGTTCGCCTGAATCGCTTTAATGACGGGGCGGCAACACTCTTTGCCAAGGTGGAATTCTTTAATCCCGGAGGGAGCGTAAAGGATCGCGTGGCATTGGAAATGGTGGAAACTGCCGAACGGGATGGGGTGTTGAAGCCGGGCGGATTGATTATTGAGCCTACCAGTGGTAATACGGGCATTGGCCTGGCTCTGGTCGCCGCAGTAAAAGGGTATCGGATGATTTTAACCATGCCCGATACGATGAGTGAAGAACGGCGTAAACTGTTGGCTGCGTATGGAGCACAAATTGTTCTCACGCCCGGAGCACAAGGGATGCGTGGGGCGATTGAGAAAGCACTTGAATTGCAAGCGCAGAACCCCGGTAGTTTTATCCCGCAACAGTTTGAAAATCCTGCAAACCCGATGGCACATCGGCGCACAACCGCTGCAGAGATATTGGCGGATATGGAGGGAGTAGTGGATGTGCTTGTGGCAGGTGTCGGCACGGGTGGCACGCTCTCAGGGACAGGTGCGGCGTTGCGGCAGGCTCTTCCTGAAATTGAAATTGTCGCAGTGGAACCCGACGCTTCGGCCGTAATCAGCGGAGGCGCGCCGGGAGCCCATAAACTGCAAGGAATTGGCGCAGGTTTTATTCCCAAGAATTTGGATGTCTCTTTGATTACACGTGTCATACCTGTTTCAGCAGATGCTGCTGGAGAAGCTGCCCGAGAGGTGGCACACCGAGAAGGTTTATTAGTCGGGATCTCATCGGGAGCTGCACTTGCAGCGGCACGGCAATTGTCGCGTGATCCTGCCTATGCGGGGAAACGCATTGTTGTAATCTTGCCGGATGGCGGTGATCGTTATCTCTCGACCTGGCTCTTTCAAGCATGATTTCAAAGGATCGTGCATACAGAAAATGCGAAGCGTGGATTCGCATTTGACGGTTTGTTCTCCCGTGTGCGCCTCCTCATTGGATTCCATTTACGTAATGTGTCAAATAAAAAGTGCACCGAAGATGCGGTAAATGGTTGAAGATGTGTGAGTTAAGTGTGTCATTGATATGTGCACCGAAGGAGAGGCG
>JAFTHG010000234.1 GCA_017457555.1 Kiritimatiellia bacterium
CGTGGTAAAGACGGCGCTTGAGAATGGCAAGTCGGTGGTGACTGCCAATAAGAAGTTGCTGGCTGAAAAGGGTGCAGAACTCTTTGCTCTGGCGCGCGAAAAGGGTGTTGACCTCTACTTCGGTGCCAGCGTGGGCGGCGGCATCCCGATTATTCGTTCGCTCCGTGATGGCTTGGTGGCCAATGATATCAATGCTGTTTATGGCATTTTGAACGGCACGTGCAACTACATCCTCACGCGTATGGCCCGCGAGGGCGTGGCCTTTGATACCGTTTTGGCCGATGCTCAGCGCTTGGGTTATGCAGAAGCGAATCCCTCTTTGGACATTGACGGTTTTGATACCGCACACAAGATTTGCATTTTGGCTTCGCTCGCCTACGGCGTCAGTGTACCTTTGAACGAGGTCAAAGTGGAGGGCATCCGCGGTTTGGATCTCGTGGATGTGACCTACGCTGACGAACTGGGCTATGTTATCAAGTTATTGGCCGTCTGCAAGGCTCACGAAGACAAACTGGAAGTGCGCGTCAATCCCACGTTAGTTCCCAAGACGCATATGCTCGCCTCGGTGAGTGATGTCTTCAATGCGGTTCTGGTGGATGCTTCACTGACAGGAGATACACTCTATTACGGCCGTGGTGCAGGACGTGCTGCCACGGCAAGTGCGGTAATCTCCGACATTGTTTCGGTGGCCCGTCACGTTGCCTCCGGCGTTCCGCGCGAAGCCTAGCCCCTCCCTGTCATTTCGGAAAGTGCTTTGACCCTGATGCCGCAAGATGCGTGCACCAGCCGCTTCTACGTTCGCCTCATGGTGAAGGATGCGTGTGGTATGGTGGGCCGATTTGCAACGATTCTCGGCGATCATGGCGTGAGCATCTTTGCTGCCAGCCAGCACGAACCCACCGAAGATCAGCGCACTGCGGGCTATGTCCCCGTTGTGATTTTAACCCAGCCCGCCCGCGCTGGGGATTTGAACAAGGCCCTGACGGAGATTTATGAGGCCGGCATTGTTCAGTCGATGCCGCGCAGCCTGTGTATGCTCTAATCAGCACACTGCCGAAGTGTACTGAAAGAGCACTTTAAAACTCTTTTGTGTTATTCAATCAGGAAAATCATCGTATATGAAAGTTTGTAAATTTGGCGGTTCATCTGTCGCAGACGATATCCAGATTCAAAAGATTTTTGACATCGTCTCTTCTGATCCCGAACGCAAGATTGTCGTTGTTTCTGCTCCCGGCAAACGCGACAAGAACGACACCAAGGTCACCGATTTGTTAATTGAGTGTGCAGGACGGTGCCTGACCGATCGTGACCATACGGAAGTTCTGGATGCGATTGTGGCACGTTATGCCGTGATTCAGCAGGGATTCGGCTTGGATGATGATATCATCGCCGAAATCCGTGCAGACCTTGAAAGCCGCATTGCCAATCGCGATCCCAACAATGCTGCGCAGTTTATGGATGCCATGAAGGCGGCAGGTGAAGACAACTCTGCCCGTATCGTGGCGGCGGTGTTCCGCAAAAAGGGCTTGGCGGCGGAGTATGTGAATCCCAAAACAGCCGGTCTGCTGATGTCGGATGACTTCGGTAATGCTCAAGTATTGCCGGAATCCTACAAATTATTGTCCGATTCCCTGAGTCACAAGAACTACATTCAGATCTTCCCCGGCTTCTTTGGTTACACCAAGTCTGGCGCAGTGGCCACCTTCCCGCGTGGAGGCTCGGATATTACCGGCTCCATTCTCGCAGCAGCAGTCAAAGCCTCCGTCTACGAAAACTTCACTGACGTGGATGCTGTGTATCCTGTTGATCCGCGTCTGGTGCCGGAAGTTTCGGTAGGCATCCCGGAAATGACCTACCGCGAAATGCGCGAACTCTCCTATGCAGGCTTTGGCGTCTTCCAGGACGAAGCCATCATCCCCGCAGTCCGGGCGGCTATTCCGATCAACATTCGCAATACCAATCGCCCGGAAGCTCCCGGCACAATGGTGGTGCATCATCGTCGCGCCCGTCAGGGGTCGGTGGTGGGTATCGCCTCCTCCGCCGGCTTCTGCACCCTCTTCATTGACAAGTACATGATGAACCGTGAAGTGGGTTTTGGACGCAAATTGCTTCAGATTCTTGAAGAAGAAGGCATCTCCTACGAACACATGCCATCGGGTATTGACAACGTATCGGTCGTCTTCCGCGAAGAAGGCTTTACGCAAGAGGTGGAAGGCCGTGTCCGTGACCACATCATGCGCGATCTTCAGCCGGACAATCTGCAGATTGAACGTGGCACAGCCCTCATTATGATTGTGGGCGAAGGCCTCTACTACACGCCCGGCATGGCGGCACATGCGACGTTGGCACTCTTCCGCGAAGGCATCTCGATTGATATGATGAATCAGGGTTCTTCAGAAATCTCAATGATGTTTGGCGTCCAGAGCTCGCAACGCGAAAAGGCCGTCAAAGCTCTCTATCACGCCTTCTTCAAGGACTGATAGTGCGCTCCGCTCTTTTGCAATAAGGGCGTCTCCTGGGAGGCGTCCTTTTTTGACGAACCGCCACCACTACACTTGTCGCTTGAGGGAGCGCAGAGGACTGTAACTGCATCCTCTCACAGAAAGAAGCACTATGAAAATTCTTTTGGTAGGAGATATTGTCGGCTCTCCCGGCCGAAATTGTTTTAAACGTGTTGCGCGACAGTTGCTGGACGCCGGAGAAGTCCAAGCGATTATTGCCAATGCTGAAAATGCCGCCGCCGGCAGTGGCATCACCTCTCCTCTGGTAACGGAACTACTGAATGCCGGAGCGACCCTGATCACATTGGGCGATCATACATGGGGACAACGCGGCTTTGATACGCAGATCGGCGCCGAAAAACGTGTTGTACGGCCAGCCAACTTCCCTGAAAATGTTCCGGGAGCCACCTTTGCAATTGCAGAAACACCGCTCGGCCCCATCGCTGTCATTTCGGTCTTAGGGCAAGTCTTCATGACCCAGTGCGACAATCCCTTCCGGGCCGTTGACCGCACGTTGGCTAAGATTCCGGCAAATATTCCGGTCTTTGTGGACATCCATGCAGAAGCCACCAGTGAAAAAATCGCAATGGGCTACTGGCTGGATGGACGCGTCAGCTGCGTTTTTGGCACCCATACGCACGTTCAAACAAGCGATGCACGTATTCTGGAAAAAGGCACAGCCTATATCACCGATGTAGGGATGACAGGACCGCGCGATTCTGTCATAGGTCGCCAGATTGAACCTGTTTTGAAGAAGTTTACAACCGGTATTCCGGCACGCTTTGAAGTTGCCTCCGGCGCAACCAAACTGGAAGGCGCCATTGTTGATTTGCCACGTGGGGCCCGCTTCCCCACCTCCATCACTGCTGTCCGTTACACTTTCGATGCCTAAGCAATTACCCTTGTGGGCGTTAGACGTTATGATGGCCTGTGCCAGAAGCGCAGGTCACCGGGCGTTTATGGCCGACATTGAAGCAAAACAGAACGAACAACTCTTTCAGGTTATGGGCGATGAAGTGTGGTACGCACACTTCAAATCCTTCATTCGCACCCGACCGCGTGAACTCACCCTGCCGGAATCGTGGATTCCCGTGGATGAAACACGCATCCGACAGTTCTTTGAAGCAGATGGTGATGGTCTGGCACGTGTTTTCAGACACTACGAACCGCGCGAAGGGCAACTCGCAATGGCGCAGGAAGTGGCACAAGCCCTCAATCACCATACGATTCTTCTGGCCGAGGCCGGCACCGGCGTGGGTAAGAGCCTGGCCTACCTGTTACCATGCGCCGTGTGGGCCATTCAAAACAATTTACCCATCGTCCTTACGACCAATACACGCAATCTGCAATCCCAACTGCTCAGCAAAGATTTGCCCCTTGTTTCGCAATGTTTAGCACATGCCAACCTGCTGTCGCGGCCCCTCAATGCCGTTGTGCTCAAAGGACGGAGCAACTATCTCTGTCTGAAATATTTTGGAGCTTTCATTGAAGGCGGTTTTGAACGCCTCTCTGAATCAGAAGCCCTCCTCTTTGCAGACTTAGTTGCCTGGGCTGCAACCACAACAGATGGCGATTTAGACACCTTCCGCCCCAAACATACACGGGGTGATATGGGTTTCGTACGCGCCTTTGGATGTCACGCCTCCACATGTACGGGCAAGGCTTGCCGTTTCTATTCTCAATGTTTTCTGCAAAAAGCACGACAGGAAGCACTGGGCGCAGACCTCATCATTGCCAACCATGCCTTAGTCTTTGCCGAATTGGTCAATCCCGGCACCCTGCTACCGCCACACGCTCAAATTGTCTTTGACGAAGCGCACAATCTGGAAAATGCGGCGACCTCAGCGCTCTCTGCTGAGCTCTCCCCAATTGCCCTTTACGAACTCTGCCAAAAATTAGCTCCAAGTAAGGGACGTGAAGCCGCCAGCCTGTACCAACAGATTCGCACCGATTTCATTGATCGAGCCCCAAATGATACCGCCGAACGCGCACGTCTAACCGATTTGCTTGCCACATTACGAAAGCATGGGCTGGAAATCGCTGCCACAGGGAAAGCCCTCTTTGCCGTTTTGGCGCAGGCCTTTACGCAAACACCTGAAACCACCGTGCGCTACCGGGCAGTCCCTGACCCGACACTTCCCAAAACAGCCGGTGGGCAACCGCAATTCCGCCGGGAACTTGCGATTGGCGCATCTCCATTCCGTCCGGCCGAAACTTTTTTGCCGGAAGCAGACCTCTCCCGTCATACGGTGGCCATCCTTGACGCACTCGGTGCCGCAAATCGTCTTTTAAACCAATTCCAACTGGAAATTGCACGCTATGCGCCTGACGATGAGCAATCCACTCCTTACGATGATGTCCTTACCTTAATAAAGAATACCTGTGACCAGCTCGCAGAATTTGGGACGGGCTTAGATGGATTACTTCGTGGCGATGATCCGGGCCGCGTCTACTGGATGACCCGTCTTCCACCGGAAGATCATGCCGTCATTCTTACGGCGGCACCCTTGGATATCGCGTCCCAACTCAATCACCTCCTCTATTCTCACAAGGAAACGGTCATCTTTTCATCAGCCACACTTCGTACACATAAGCATTTTATGCACATCCGCAAGCGGTTGGGATTGGAATTTATTGAAAAGCCGGACCGCATCTGCGAATTTATTGCACAAAGTCCCTTTGATTACCCGGAGCAATGTTGCGTTGGCGTCCCCGACTTTTTACCGGAAATTACAACAGGTGACTATGCGCTTCACCTCTCCCGGTTACTCTATCGCCTGTTCACGACGGCAAAGGGGCGTTGCCTTGTGCTCTTTACCTCCTATGAACTGCTCAAAACCTGTGCAGAAATCCTGGAGCCGCACCTCAAATCCTGTGGGATTGACCTCTTGGCACAATCCTCCACGCTCAGCCGTGATATGATGACCGAAGCCTTTCGTGAGCAAAAACGTCCCACAGTTCTGCTTGGAACGCAGAGTTTTTGGGAAGGTGTGGATGTGATTGGCGATGCGTTGAGTTGCGTGGTGATTACGCGTCTTCCCTTTGAAACCGTCGGTGATCCCCTCTTCAAGGCACGATGCGAACAACTGGAAAATGCAGGTCGATCCTCCTTCGCAGAACTCTCCATCCCACAAGCAGTCATCAAATTCCGGCAAGGCTTCGGACGCCTGATTCGCAGTCGCACTGATAAAGGTATGGTGGTCATCACAGATACCCGGATTTTACGTAAGCAGTATGGCACTTTTTTTGCTCAGGCCCTTCCCGTCAAGGTGGAAACATTCCGCACTCGCCTCCAACTGATTCAGCGTTTTCAAAACTTACTCACTGCCAATTCTATAGATAACCACGTCTAATCGCCGCTATTTTATGGTAGAATACGCACATTATATTAAATGCGCCCACTTTTTTAAGGATTGCACCCTATGACGTTGCAGGAATTACAACAAGAACATGCCGCCTCGCTTGCTGCGCTTGAGGCCGCACAGTCTATTGAAAACCTTGATGCATTACGCGTAAAATATCTCGGCAGAAACGGTCTTCTCCCGGCCTTAGTCAAGCAAATGAAGGATGTCCCACCGCAAGATCGTCCTGCGTTTGGTAAAGAACTCGGCGCTTGGCGCGGTTCGTTTGAGGCCCAACTCAACGCCAAGATGGCCGCATTGCAGGCTGCCGAAACGCCTGTCGCCGGCTTTGATGTGTCGCTTCCCGGCCGTTGGCACGCAGAAGGCACAATTCATCCCGTCAGCCGCGTCATTGAAGAAACTGCAGAAATCTTTCATCGCTTAGGCTTCACCGTGGCAGATGGCCCAGATATTGAAACCAAATTCAATAACTTCACCGCATTGAACACGGCGCCACATCATCCGTCCATGGACCCCAGCGATACCTTCTGGTTTGATGTTGAGACAGTGCTTCGTACTCAGACCAGCCCTGTTCAGATTCGGACGATGCTTGAAAATCCGCCACCGGTACGCATCATCAATCCCGGTCGCTGCTACCGTCGCGATACGACGGATGCAACACACTCGGCCAACTTCCATCAGATTGAGGGGCTCTATGTGGATGTTAAGCCAGTTTCGCTGGCAGACCTCAAGAGCACATTAGCCTACTTCGCCCGTGAAATGATGGGCCCGGATATTGGCGTTCGCTTCCGTCCGCACTTCTTCCCCTTTACGGAACCCAGTGTAGAGGTGGATTTCACCTGTCACGTCTGTAAGGGCAAGGGGTGCCGCGTCTGCAAGAACTCCGGTTGGATTGAGATCGCAGGTGCCGGCATGGTGGATCCCCGCGTTTACAAACACGTAGGTTACGACCCAGATACTGTCTATGGTTATGCCTTTGGCATGGGAGTGGAACGCATCGCCATGATTAAGTATGGCATTCCTGACATCCGCTTCCTTTACGAAAATGACATCCGTTTCTTAAGCCAACTGGGTTAAGAAACGGATCGTTGATAGTACCGTTTCATTAACGCGTTCCGTTCGACTTCACGGCGGAACGCGTTTATTTCAAAAGGACATTCAGATGATGACACCCGCCGATTTACTTGCTCGCCGTAGCATTCGCAAATATACTGATGAACCCATTCACGCCGATCAATTGCGTGCTGCACTTGAAGCAGCGATGGCAGCACCCAGTGCTATGCACTGTGACCCGTGGCGCTTCATCATCATTCAATCGCAAACCGACCGGGATCGTTTAGCAGATGCACTCCCCTATGGCCAAATGCTTCGCCACGCACCTATGGGCATTATCGTCTGCGGCGACATTTCAGTTGCCCACCGCAATCAGCTCTCCTACTTGCTTCAAGATGTTTCTGCCGCCATCCAAAACCTCTTGCTTGCCCTTCATGCACAAGGACTTGGTGCCGTCTGGCTGGGCATCCACCCCAATGACGACCGTGTTGATGCAGTCAAACAGGCCTTTGGTTTGCCGGAAAATATCATCCCCGTCAGCGCCATCGCCCTGGGCCATCCTGCCGAACATCCGGAAGCCCGGACACGTTTCAAGGAAGCTTACGTCCACTACAATCAGTGGTAATGAACGCCTGGTATAATGCCCTTTTAGCCTGGTATCACTGCGCCAAACGGGAAATGCCGTGGCGTGGCCACCCAGATGCTTATGCCGTCTGGGTCAGTGAAATTATGCTTCAGCAGACCCAGGTGGATACGGTTCGCCCCTACTTCACACGCTTTCTCGCTGCATTCCCCACAGTAGCCGCATTGGCAGCCGCAGAAGATGCGCCCCTACTCAAAGCATGGGAGGGCCTCGGATATTACACACGGGTTCGTAATCTGCGAAAAGCAGCACAACGCCTTATGGCAGAATCCAGTGGTGAAATACCTCAAACGGCGGAAGCCCTTCGGAAACTTCCCGGGATTGGGCCCTATACAGCGGCCGCAATTGCCAGTATCTGTTTTAATGAAGCGGTGCCCGTCGTAGATGGAAATGTAGCACGTGTCTTCGCCAGACGGAATTTGCTCACGGATGATTTTACAAAAGAACCTAATCGCCGGAAACTTGCCGCTTGGTTACAGCCTTTCATTAACCAAGTTGCCGCTCCGGGTGATTTTAATCAGGCGATGATGGAACTTGGTGCACTGATTTGTACACCTCGTAATCCCCAGTGTCACAGCTGTCCCCTGCGACCTCAATGTCAAGCAGCCAAGCAGGAGGTTCAAGCCGACTATCCCATCATCCCGAAACGGAAACCCTTACCCGAACGGCACGCCGATGTTGTCCTGCTTCAAGAACGGACAGGAGCGATCCTCTTCAAGCGGCACGCTGATGAACGGCTATTAGCCGGTTTTTGGGAACTCCCGGACTTGGGAACTCTGCCATTCAACATTGAGAATCCCAAACCTTGCGGTACCCACCGCCAAACCTTCTCACACTTCCGGCAAATACTTACCCTCTTTACCGCAACACTCCCCGACTCATTACCTCCTCTTCCCGACAATTACCAGTGGTGTACCCAACCCGACTCGCTTCCACTAACAACAGCAACACGGAAAATATTGGCGACCCATATCTCTGGAAAGCTGCTTTCGCATCAAAAAGGTCGAAAGAAATAAAGTATTTCCGCTTTTTCCCCTTTTCTTTTCTCCAAAAAACATCTATACTAATAGTAATTGAAGGAGTTTACGATTATGGCTTACATCAATCCGCGTTTACGTAATCCCGCAGAAGGCACCGCTCAACCCACGACCGGCAAGGCAAAAACCGACTGGATCGGTGGTGCGTGCGCTATCATCGCATTCTGCCTCGCGGCAGCAACCACTGCAATCCTTTATATGGAGTGGGATCTCTACACCAGCTTCATCGGCCGCTAATGGTCCGGCAGACTCGAACAATTGCAGTGCCGGTTTTTTGCGGACTCTGCTTTTTTCTGTATCTGCTCACAATTCCAACGTTACGTCTTCCGCTCTCATGGGGAGTGGAAGACTTTTTTATTGCCGACATTCTCCACACCTCCCTTCCCCTCCGCGTGGCCCCTCTCCAGACAGGTGAATTCTGGAGAATCATCACCTATGCACTCCTTCACGGATCGTGGTGGCATACGCTCTTAAACCTTTTTGGCCTTTGGATTACAGGAAACACTTTAGAGCGAGTCATTGGTTGGCGCCAGATGACGCTCATACTCCTCATCGGTGCCGTGGCAGGAGCTGCAGGTATGATTGGCTCACTCCTCCTTGACC
>JAFTHG010000235.1 GCA_017457555.1 Kiritimatiellia bacterium
ATGCCGGGCGCTAACTGTGCAATGTCGGCGCTGCCGCTGGCGGCCATCGCCTGAAAGGCGTACATCACGCCCCACACGGTGCCGAAAAGTCCCATCAACGGTGCCGAACTGGTGAAGATGGCGATCCACGTCATGCCGGGACCGCTGAGCTGAACACTCTCTTCATCGATGGTGTGCGCGCAGACAGATTCCACCAAATCCATCTGCTTACGCGTCAGGCTCAGGCGGTAATCGGGATCCATCGACATCCGCTTGCGTTGTTCCAGCGGCACTAACGAGGCTAAGCGTTCGCAACTCTTCACATAGACACGGCCAATGGGGGTGTCGGTCAACGTGCTCAGGTTGTGGGCATTCTCCACAAAGATTTCCAGAGGGTCATCTTTACGAACGAAAAGATCCACAAACTGTGCCGAACGTTCGCGCACTTCGTTCAGCATCGTCTTCTTATTGAGCATCATCGCCCAGGAGCAGATACTCATCACAATCTGGGCAATGACGATGCACTGCCCCATGAAGTCCGAGTCAAGGAAGGCGCGAAAGGGGCCAACCGTGCCAACGCTAAGCAGAAACGAGGTCACCATGGTGCGCTTAAATCCTTTCCGGAGTCGGGATGCCCAGCAATGTCAAGCCGCCGCGCAAGACTTTAGATACCGCATCGCACAGGCGAATGCGGCTGTCGCGCACGTCGGGTTCGGCTTTCAGCACCGGCGAACTCTGGTAGAACGAACTGTAGAGTTGGCTCAGCTGATAGAGGTAATCGGCGAGGACGCTGGGCTTGCAGAGGTCACCGGCTCGCTGCACTGCATTGGGATACTGCAGGAGGTGGAGGGCGAGCGCCTTTTCGGTGTCGGTGCCCAGCACAAGCGGATTCGCGGCCGGGTCTTTGTCGGTCGCCGCGCGATACTTGTCCAGAAGCGAATTCAATCGCGCATTGGCATACTGCAAGTAGGGGCCGCTGTTCCCTTCAAGAGCAAGGGCACGCTCCCACGTGAAGACAATCATCGTGGTGGGGTCGTGAGAGAGATCGGCATACTTGATGGCACCAATGCCGATGGCTTCCGCCAGTGCCGCGCGTGCTTCCTCGCTCCAATCGGGATGCGATTCGTCCACAATCTTGCGGGCACGGGCCGCCGCTTCATCCAAAAGCGTTTCCAACTTGATGACGTTGCCCTGACGTGTGGAGAACGTCCCTTCCGGAAGGCGCATCAAGCCGAAATAAACGTGCTGCAGGGCGGCTTTGGCGCAGTAACCGAGCTTGTTGCAGATGGCAAAGAACTGCTTGAAATGGAGCTGCTGACGGTCATCTGTCACATAGATGATCCGCGCAGGATCAAATTCCTCTGTGCGGGATTTAACCGTTGCGATATCGGTCGTTGTGTAGTTGAAGCCGCCGTCACGCTTGCGGACAATCGCCACTTCCAACCCCTCATCCTTCATGTCAACAATCCACGCACCTTCACTCTGCGTGGCCAAGCCCTTTTCCTTCAGGGTTTCCACCGTCGGCCCCAACATCGGTTGATAG
>JAFTHG010000236.1 GCA_017457555.1 Kiritimatiellia bacterium
CTCACCTCAAAAGCAATCGAAATTCTCCAATACAAACTCGTGAATTACCCAAGACCTACACAACTCAAAAAGAAGGAAGCCGCATGAAGATTTTTAACCTTTTCCCAATATCCCCTCGCGATTTAACTTGCAATTCACTAAGAAAAACAATGGTATACACAAATAGGCACCACCCCTTTTATATTAAAACCAACGCTCAAATCCATTTACAAAATCTTATAGAGCGAAGTCTAAATAAAAAGATGCGCACCCACAAAGGATACGCATCCTGTTCATGTGAATCGTCAGAAGCGTGATTAAGCAGCCAACGAACCCACTGCGATCAGTGTGAAGACCATAACAAAGATTGCCGTGGTTTCAATAATACCCAATGCAGCAAGATTGTTCGTGAAGCCCTGACCGGTTTCGCCCTGTGCATCAGCAGCACAACCTCCTGCACGGCCTTGGAAGATAGCAGACATACCGATGCCCATGCCAGCAAAGATGCCAAGAATGAGCATGCCCATGCCGCCACCCATCACAACCTTAGTACCAATCATGGTGAACATCAGAATCATCCCATAAAGCGTCTGGGTGATTGGTGCACCAACATACGCTAACAGCAAAAAGGGCGCAGGACGATTTTGAGCATAGCATTTCTTCCAAGCTCCGACTGCACCAGCGGCAGCAAGACCTGTGCCGATAGCGGACCCCAGTCCAGAGAGGGCAAGACAGGCAACAGCGCCTGCGACAGTAAGTGCGGTATCCATAATGTAATGTTTCCTTTATTGTTGAGGTTGTTTAAAAGGGTTATAGGGTTGTCCAGACCAAGTAATACCTTTGGCATTTGAAAATTCCAAAGTATTCAAACGCACGGCATGAACAAGGATTGAAAGAGCACCCATTGCAAGATTAAGCCCGTGTCCGACCAAAAGAATCGCACAAACGGCAATAATGCGAAGTGCAAGCGGCAAGTCAAGACTCAAAGCCATACTGTTAAAGTTCTCTGCAACCTTTACAGATGCCAAACCAACGGCAAAAAGGCGCACATAACTGATAATGTCACCCATCGCACTAATGATATTGAGTGGCAACATACCGATGTTGATGCCTTCGTTCTTAATGTCTGCAATCAGCGGAATAAGAATGACGCCAGCACTGCCACCAAGAAGCCACCAAGCCCAATCGGGCTGAGCAAACCAGCTCACGACAATGCCGCAAACAATCATAAACATGCTCCATGTCACGCCAAGCCAACCAATTTCGCCCAGCATCTTAATGCTTGGAGCTAAAAGAACGGCATTCCAAAGGCGCGCCAATGAAATATGACAAGCGCCAATGAAGAAACAAAGGAACATGATGTTGTCATTACTTCCAAGCCAATCGACCGTTGGAATCGCAGACAAGCACTTTGGTAATGCGTCTTTAGCAATACCAAAATAAGTACCCGACAGTACGCCCCATAGAATCGTCGAAAGACAAAAGACCGTAAGAATCAACAAAAGTGGACGCGCAGTTTCACGCTTTCTCAATTTCCAGCCAGCTGTCAAAACACCCGTCAGCATCACTGCACCGTACCCAGCATCACCAACAAGCATAGCAAAGAAAAGCGAGAAGAAGAGATAGAAAGGAACCGAACAATCGCCCTCTGTATACCCGGGAAGAATGCCTAAGCCCTTAAAAAGAGTACCAATTGAACGAAATCCTTTAGGCGGTTCCAACAAGACAGGCACGTTAGGATCATCCGGATCTACATCTTTAACAACCACGCCCCAGCCTTCTGCTGTAGTTTTTGCAAGAACGTCTACAACATTTCGTGCTGGCAAATAACCTTGCAGCCATGCAATTTCAGTAGCGTCATGAAGATTCGCAGCGACTTCTGTTGCGGTCTTATTATCCAACGCAACCTGAAGAGCTACCATCAATGGTTGGCGTAACGAATCGGCAACAGAAGCCAAACGTGCTACCAACATAGTGGCTAACATTTCTGCACTATTTTGACGGCGACGCATTTCTGCTGTAGAGATCTCCGGAAGTGATATCAATTCAAAGCCTTCTGGAAGAGGTTCTGAACGAAGCCATGCACCATATACGAAACCAGCATCTACTGCAAAAGTAAAGACTCCTTCCGTCGGTAATTCTGCAGAAACCGACGCCTTGAATAATGTCGTTTGGATGCCAGCAGTGGTTAAAGCCGTAATTGTTTCTGGGTTAACGTCACCAAACGCTTCATAACGACGTAATAAAAGTGCATAGGCTAACGCTTCCTCACGCAACCGCGTGATAATTTCAGCTGTCGTATTAACAGTTTCCGTATCTACAGGAGCAACCAGTTGACCTGCGACAACTTCCAATTCAGAGAAAGAATAAGCAGAAACCGGCGAATTTGCATCCGGGCGAAAAGCGAATGTCCCATTCTTAACAGCAACATCCAAAATTCGTAATGCCTGTTCTGCCACAGCAACCACCATAGCGGAACGACGAATCTGTTCACCATCCCGCACGTCCAATTTAACATGAACGCAACCGAGTTCACGCAATGCATCTAACGCCTTATCGCGTGAATTCGCTGTACAGAGTAGCGTCAATTGTTTCATTGGGATAATCATTCGTCCACCTCCTCTTTTTTGACAGGAGTACGCCCCTTTGCAATCTTGCCACGAACAACTGCAGCGGTCTGCTCATCACCAATAAAGATGCGGATAACACGAATATTTTCCTTACACTCCGGGATCTTTACCTTTTCAAACAGATTGACGCGTTGCCCCGTTGTATGCAATTCTTCACGGATTAATTCACGCTGACGAACCAAGACTTCACCTTCTGCTCGCAACGCCATCAGTTCCATAAGCATATCCTGTGCATCATCCGTCCAAGCAGGTGTACGATATGGATCCAAAAGAACAGGTTCCACATCTATACCTTCGTAGATTGGAATTGCAACCCCTGCGATGTTACCTTGAGCGGTTCGAACGCCATTGAATGTTACGAGACATTCTGGAGAAACGGTGGCATCGGAATAAAGCGCGATCCAAGTCTCTAAGCGTTTTCGAGCCACATCTTCACGCTTTTGAACCTCTGCCAACTTCGCAGAGATTCCAGCGATTTCAGCCTGCAACTGTTGCTTTTTTAACTGCAACATCGGCAGAAATCGTTGAAATCGCTTCAACGCATCGGTTTGCGCTTTCAGTTCTGTTTTAGTATGCTTAATTTTCGCCATTGCGACCTCGCATCAAGCATGCCATTGCACTTACGCCTTCGGCCAGAAACGATCTGCCATTTTAGATGGGATACCTGTTTCCATCGGTTCAAAACAAGTCGCTAGGATCTGCCATCCCAAATCAAGAGCCTGTTCCAACGGAATATTTACAGAAAGATCCATCATCTTTTCTTCAAAGAGTGCACCGTAACGTAAAAGTTTGCGATCCCACTCACTCATACGGAAACCCATTGATTGCTTTTCTGCAGCATCTTTATACTGCGCATAAAGTTTAATCATTGCATCCATTATGGTACGATGATCTTCACGTGTATCTTTGTTCACCTGCTGTTTCAAACGCGAAAGTGAGCCAAAAGGTTCAATACGCCCATTGCGCAAATAGAACTGCCCTTCTGTGATGTATCCCGTATTATCCGGCACTGGATGAGTCACGTCATCGCCTGGCATCGTTGTTACTGCCAAGATTGTAATTGAACCTGTCCCCTCAAAGTCCACAGCCTTTTCATAACGTGCGGCCAACTGAGAATAAAGGTCACCGGGATATCCACGGTTTGATGGAATCTGCTCCATCGTAATGGCGATTTCCTTCATCGCATCGGCAAATGAGGTCATGTCTGTGAGCAACACTAACACTCGCTTACCCTTCAA
>JAFTHG010000237.1 GCA_017457555.1 Kiritimatiellia bacterium
ACTCTCCGTTGTAAACAGGATGCACAGTTGAAATCATCAACGTCCCTCCCGGCTTGAGCCACGTGGCAATCCGGCGCACCTCTGCAAAGGGATTGGCAACAAATTCAAAGGCGTGTGAACTCGTAATCAAATCAAAGGTTTCTCCGGCGGGATCAAAGGCCTCCACAGAACTGCAACGGAAATCAATCGTCAGCCCTTCGGCTTCTGCATCTTGCCGGGCATACGCCAATTGCCCTTCCGAAATATCCACTGCGATACACTGCAAGCCTTGCCGGGCCAGCCAACGGCTGTTTTGCCCTTCTCCGCATCCTAATTCAAGCGCAGTCATTCCTGCTTTCAACGGCGGCAACAAGTGTAAGTCGCGTTCTCCTGCGAGGAGTGGACCGTAATGAAAATCGGAGGCGTCAATCTGGGTAATCTCACGATAGAGCCTTGATATGGCATTCCAATACTGTGCTTGCGGATGAGATTTCATAACCACTCTGTAAAACCTTAAAGTATGCCGCGCCGAAGGGCACGTTGATAGAAGTTCCACAGGATGATCGTCTTCCCGTCATCAATGGTTCCATCCTCGATTGCGGAGTCTATCGCCTCTGCGGTGAGTGCTACCGGGCAGAGATTTTCATCGGTATCCAGTTGTAATGCACCGGCCATCGGTTTGAGACGAGCATAGAAATGATAATGCACTTCATCGCAATAGCCCGGTGCCGGAAGCGATTGCCCCAGTGCCACCAGTGATTCAACCTCGTACCCACTCTCTTCACGAGTTTCACGCAGAGCCGCACTGTCGGGGGATTCGCCAGGTTCCATGCATCCGGCAACACATTCCAACAACGTCTTTTCTACCGCCTTGCGATATTGATTCACGAGGATAAACGCGCCATCCGGCCGCTGCGCCAGAATACACACAGCGCCATGGTGACGCAAAATTTCGCGTGTGGACGTCCGTCCCGTCGGCAACTCAATATCCACAATATCAATCGTCAACGCACGCCCTTCAAAAATGCGGCGTGTCCCCAACGTCTTCTCTGCCATCGGATCGTTCATTCTTACTCCATATTCAATCGGCGTTCCAAGACCATTGAGCGCTTTCCGCCCAATTCAACACTGCGTGTATAGTACTGTGCCGCAATATCCCGGTTCGGATCAATTTCCGGCAAGCGCACCAAAACGACAGCCATGTTATAACAAACATCCGGATCACGCGGCGACGTCTTTTCCAAGGGCTCCAGCACCTTCATCGCCTCCATCGGCAATCCCTTTACCATATAGGCACCCGCCGCAACAAATGCCGCCTGCTTACCGATCGTTCCCTTGCTTGAAATCATCGAAACCAGTTCCAGCGCATCATCTTCCTGACCTTGAATCAACCGCAACCGTGCTAAGGCCAACATCAATTCCGGGGTGTCCGGCCACTTTGCAAGGGCTTCCGTCACGTGTTCTTCAAAGGTTTCAATGCGCTTCATGCGCCACAACTCTTCACACAGCATCAATTCCTGTTTTAATGCTTTGGCCTCGGCTTCGTCCTTTGCCTTCGCCTCTGCATCGCGTTCAGCTGCGACTTTTGCGGCGTGCTCGCGCGCCTTGGCGGCGGCTTCAGCTTCCGCCTGCTTCCGTTTCAATGTTTCTGCTGCCAGACGTTGCTGCTCAGCTTCGGCCTTTGCTTTCGCTTCTGCGGCTTTCTTCCGGGCGGCCTCGGCCTCATCTGCAATTGCTTTTCGCAAGACGTCCACCGATTTCATTGCAGTTGCGACCGCTGCGTCTGCCGCTTTTGCATTACTTTCTGCTGCAGCAAGGGCGTCTTTAGCGGCCTGCAGTTTTTCTTTTACCATCTGAAGGCGTTCTTTAACACTCTCCAATTCACGTCGTGGCGCATCCACCTTTTCTTCAAGTGCCTGCAATTCTGCCCGGGGTTTGCCTTCGCGTTCCGCACGCTGTAAGGCCTGTTGTGCCATAAAGAAGCGCGTATCTGCGGCAGTGTGCATCTGCGCGATTTCATCAAATTCCCGCTGAACCGCTGTCATTTCACGTTGGCACCGGTCGCGTTCGGCACGGCTCTGTGTAGCCGCCGACTGCGCCTGCAACACCTTGGCCTCTTCAATTGCCAACTGATCGGCTAACGTGGGCGGACGTGGCAATTGATTACGATTCTCTTCTGCCTCTGCTTCGGCAATTAATTCGGCGCGTTCTTTCGCCAAACGGGCCGCCAATTCAGATGTATCCGTTACCGCCTGACGGACATCCATCACTTCAGACTGCTTTAGAGCCAGCGCATCCAGCATGGATACGCAGTGGAATTTCTTTAACCGCAAGGAGGCAAAGGCGCTGCCGGAGGTATCTTCATTCTGTTCAATCTGTTCCAAGGCC
>JAFTHG010000238.1 GCA_017457555.1 Kiritimatiellia bacterium
GGGGAAGGGACGGCATGCCGTCCCTTCCCCATAGAACGCCTCTCCTTCGGTGCACATATCAATGACACACTTAACTCACACATCTTCAACCATTTACCGTATCTTCGGTGCACTTTTTATTTGACACATTACGCCGGTAAAACGGTATAAAAAAAAGACCGCAGAAGCTGCGGTCCTGAACCTTGATGTGCAAGGATGAAATGGTGCCGGAGAGGGGACTCGAACCCCTGCGCCTTTAAATCGGCAACGGATTTTAAGTCCGTCGTGTCTACCGATTCCACCACTCCGGCAACGAGTGAGAGCACAGTATAGCACAAAATAAATGAAATTAACGGTGGTTTTTCGTGATTTCTCGTGCGAAAGGCGATTATTTTTTCGCAGAAGGCTTTTTCTTGCGGGATTTTTTCCCGGTGCGTTCAATGTACTGACCTTTGCCCATCGTGGCAATTTCCTGCAATAAGGAGGATCGCTGGCCGATGGCAACGCAGGAGAAAATGACATCTTTGGGCGGCGGCGGTAAACGTTTTGTGCTGCGGAATGCGGGCATTCCGCGTTTGACCGGGCGCCATCCGGACCAGGCTTTGCGCCACACATTCTTCTGGTGACGGCGTTTCCGCTGGAGGGATGTGGGATTTGCCTCGTCACAGGTGTACCAACTTCGGACGGATTCCCGGATACTCTCGGCATAGTGGCCGATGTCATCATCGCCCAAATAGATAACGTAGGTGATGGCTTGACGGGTCATAACATCCCAAAGGGTTTCAGAAAAGGTGGTTTCAAAGCTGCCACCCGACCGGAATGTTTGCCCTGAAAGCAAGGCCATTAGGGCTTTCGCGGATTCTGGATTGGCCGGAATAAAGGGGCCTTCGCCACGATGCGCCTCGTCACCGCCTTCAAAAATCACACTCACTTGAAAGGGCACGCCACGTTGTTTAGTGGCGGTGGCCATCTCATCCAGCATTGTCTGCACTTCATCCAGAAGCGTATCCCAGCGGCGACCCGGCGTGGTGCGGGCGGCATCTTTACGCGACATTGATTTGGATACATCGATAATGAGCAGAAGGTGGGCGCCTTCTTGTGGCAGATCAATGCCATAAAAGGAGATACCATAGCGTTCATGGATCTGCGGAGACTGCGGTGTCGCGGCGCACAGGGATGCCGTTGCCGCACAACATCCGAAGATTAAGAGAAGGCAAGTGAATGCTTTCAGCAGCCGGGCGCGCAGGGATGACTGGTAGTTTTCAGTGCTCGGCAGGATGCACATAAGCATTTTCAGAAAGCAGGATCGCAGAGATGACCGGTGGTTTTCTATGTGTGGCAGAGGGGATAAACGTGTTGTCATCTTTTATTCTTCCCGTAAGATGGTGGCGGCGGCGCGCGCTTTGGCAAGGATTTCTGCTTCACCGGGGACAACTTTACCTTCCATCACGATACGTCCGGCGCAAATTACGGTATCGACACAGGCAGAATCTGCGGCGTAGATGAAGTCGGCATCGGGATTATTTCCGGCGGCGAAGGCGGGCAAACGCAGGTCCACCAGAAGACAATCGGCATCTCTTCCGGGAGCAATTTCTCCAGCATTGGTAAATCCTAATGCCTGAGCAGCAAGGCGTGTGGCAGCGGCATCTACTTCGGAAAGGGTGACAGATTCGGGTGAAGGAGCGCCCAACTTTGCAGAGAGTGCGGCGGCTTTGACCTCGGCAATCATCGAGAGGCTATTATTGGAAGCGGCGCCATCGGTGCCAATGGTGACGGGAATCCCGGCCTCCCGTGCCTTTACCCACGGGAAAACGCCACTGCCCAATTTCTGATTAGACTGCGGACAGTGCGCCACAACCACGCCACGCGCAGCCATTGTGGCCAGATCTTCTTCTGAAAGATGACAGCAATGCGCCAGAATGGTCCCCGGTTTGAGCACGCCGCAGCGGTCAAGATAGGCGATGGGTGAGGGCGCATTGAAGCGCGTTTGCGCGATATGACACTCGGTTTGCGTTTCTGCGGCATGTACATGGATGGGTAAGCCCAGCGTATCCGACAGATGTGCAATCTCCTGAAGCTGTTCAGGCGTGGTGGTGTAGAGCGCATGGGGGGCCAACGACAATGCGAGTGTCTTGGGCAATCCCTCACGCAGGGCAAGCGTGGCCTCATTTTCAATATGGTCTGACACCTGATCCATAAACATCAATCCGACACAAGCACGCACGCCCATCTCCTGTGCTGCCGCCAAAATAGCCGGTTGATGAAAGTACATATCATTGAATGCCACGCAGCCGGTGTGCAGACTTTCCACAATGGCTAACCGTGTCCCGGCTGCCACAGCATCGGCAGTGAGCCGGGCTTCCCGTGGCCAAATCCGCTCGTTTAACCACGCCATCAGCGGCAAATCTTCCCCGGCGCCACGCAGTAAGGTCATAGCATGGTGTGTGTGTGTATTGTAAAAGGGCGGACGTAAGAGGAAATGGCGTCCCTCAATCCGGCGCTTTGCGGAACAATGTGCCAGCGTGCCGGCGGGTTCAATGGCGGCAAAGATGTCGCCTGTGATGGCCACATCAACGCGTTGTCCCTGCCACAGGACATCCTGAATCAAGAGATCAAACATACAAGCTTCTCAACGTGGCGGAATGAAAGGGAATGAACGCGGCCGGTCAGCATTAGGATTGGGGATGATTTTCAATGTGAAAGGGGCAGCCATCCGGCGTTTGGAGCCGTGTGGTCAAATCATCTATCAGATGTGCCGGTAGCAAATTCGCCTCGCGAAGCGCTTCTATTGTAAAAGGAACCCAGCGGAAAGCGATCCAGGATTCTGTGGCGGGCGGATCCTGCTCTGGCGTAATTTCCGGAATATCAAGCGCAAAGAGCAGATTGATTTCGCAGTGCTGCTCACCCTGTTGCTGAAAAGCATTCTCGGTAACTCCAAGAAATGCCCCGGCAGTCGCGGTGAGTCCCATCTCTTCTGCTATTTCACGTTCGAGGGCCTGACGGGCGGTTTCGTTAAACTCAATGTGCCCGCCAGGCAGATAACAGCGTCCACCTTTGGCAGGTTGACAGACTAAAAGGGCCTTTTCTTTCAGGCAGATGCCACGGGCAATTGTTTCAATGTTGGCATTTTCGTAAGACATAACACCGAGCCGTTTGGAGAGAAAGTGACAGGAGAGAAGAAAACAGCGGAGGGTGAAACCTCCGCCG
Organism: Kiritimatiellia bacterium; assembly: GCA_017457555.1. Lineage (GTDB taxonomy): Bacteria > Verrucomicrobiota > Kiritimatiellia > RFP12 > DVOR01 > Spyradenecus. The sequence goes on from JAFTHG010000238.1 coordinate 3,187, forward strand.
TTGGATTATTTGCCGCAGCACTTCTTGTATTTTTTACCGGAACCGCAGGGGCAGGGATCGTTGCGACCGATTTTGGGAGTGTCGCGTACGATGGGTTCGGGCTTGACGAGTTCGCCGTCAATGAACTTCCATTCGCCCTCTACACGCTGGAAGAGCGAGCGTTCATGGTGTTCAAAGGCCGTGCCATTCACGCTGTAATGTGCGATGAATTCGATTACGCCCTCATCATCAGCCGGGCCACCCTTTTCGGTAGCCAGAATCTGCATACCGTGCCATTCCGACCCTTCTGCCCAGCGACGGGACGATTCCGGGTCGAATTCTGCCTGCACTTCCGCTCCGGCAGAAGCATAAAGGAAGTCGATATTGCACTTGGCGTAGGCCGTATAACGGGCACGCATCAATTGTTCTGCAGTTTCAGCCTTGGCAGCAAGATCCAAGATTGGTCCGCAGCAAGCGGTAAATTCCTTACCGGAACCGCAGGGGCAAAGCGTATCAGACATGGGGATGAGATTCCTTTTTCAGTTGAGTCAATTCAATTAAACGAGGTTGCGCTTGACCAGTTCTTCTGCGATCTGCACGGCATTCAATGCAGCACCCTTGCGGATATTATCACCCGAGCACCACAAAGCCACGCCATTTTCGGCCGAGGGATCCAGACGAATGCGGCCAATGCCTACAGCATCCTTGCCGCCAAAGTCCTTTGGCATCGGATAAGCGGCTGCTGCCAAATCGTCTATCAGCTCCACTCCGGGGGCCTTTTCGAAGATATCGCGCATCTCTTCCACCGTGAACGGGCGCTCAAAGGTTGCATGCACGGCGATACTGTGCGCATAGAACACCGGCACACGGACGCAAGTGCAGGCAATCTGCAAGTCCGGGGCACCCAGAATCTTGCGGCTTTCAAAGGTCAACTTGGCTTCTTCAGAGGTGAAACCGGGCATTTCGGGCTTCGGTCCGCCAATCTGCGGAATCACATTTGCCACAATCTGATGCGCAAAAGCCTTCGGCGTGGTCGGTTCACCAGCGGCAACCTGCTTCATCTGCACGTCCAATTCGTCAATTGCGGCACGACCTGCGCCCGACACACTCTGGAATGTCACCGCCGTCATGTGCTTCAGCGGATTCACGCGATGCAAAGCCGAGATGCCCATCAATGTAATGATGGTTGAACAGTTCGGGTTAGCAATAAAGCGCGATCCTTTGCGAATCATTGCTTCCATGTCATCGGCATTCACTTCCGGAATCACCAGTGGCACATCTTCCTTCATACGGAAGTCGTCGCCGTTGTCAATCACGATGGCACCCTTATCGATTGCCACCTGACCCCACATCTTGCTGGCGCCCTTCGAACCCTCTGTACCGGCGAACAGCACAATATCCAAACCTTCAAAAGCTTCGGGTGTGGTGGCTAAAACATGGAATGTTTCACCGGCAATCACCTCATCGCGTTCGCGTGTGGCGAGAATGCGGATTTCACTTGCGGGAAAATTACGCTGACGGAGTACCTTGATCATTTCTGTGCCCACGGCACCAATACCAACAAGGCCAATCATGGACTGCTACATAACTCAGCTCTCCAGATTAGGGGTTCGATACATATCCTTATAATAGCAAA
>JAFTHG010000239.1 GCA_017457555.1 Kiritimatiellia bacterium
CTCTGGTGCACGTGGTGGCGATTTGGGTGTCTTCGGTAAGGGGATGATGGTTCCTGAATTCGAAGCCGCAGCCTTTGCGCAAGAGATTGGCAAAGTTGGCGAACCGGTGAAGACGCAGTTCGGCTATCATTTGATTCTGGTGACTGAACGTGATGAGGCTGCGGGTACCGCACGTGCATCGCATATTCTGCTTACAACTGGCTCGGAAGAAACGCGCACACTCTCGCTCTTGGCCCTGCCATTACCGGCAGAAAAGACCGCAGAGGCGCTCCGTGAAGAGATGGTTGAGCAGCGGAAGCGTCAGGCTGCAATGGAATTCTATGAAGCACAACGTCAGGCATTGAGCGTCACCAGTACGCTTTTCCCTGAGTTTTCTGCTGTGCCTCAAAAATAACCCATAATCCCTGTACCGCCCCCGTCGCGTGACGTGGGCGGTTTTTTCGTTTTCAATGAAGCTACTCCTAAGGTTCGTTACACGAAAAATCCTGCCGTTGCAAAAGGTTCTTTTTGCGGCGGTGTGGGGAGGGTTTTTGGCATGTTTATCCAAGAGCCTAACCTATTCTATGGAGAAATTGCCCGTTTCCGATGAGCAGTTAGCCAAATGGGCTGGGTTTTGGAGTGGTGTATTGAAGCGCAAACTCTTCCCATTGCCGGCGGTGCTGTTAGCCTTTCCATCGTTGACGGTGCTTTTTGCGTCTTTGGGATTCTTGTTTGGTATTGGGGTTTCTGCAGCTTATGGTGTATTGGGGCTGCTCTGTGCGATGGGTTTGGCGTTAGTCGGTGGCGGTACATTGCAAGATGGCGTGCGACGCATCGGAGCCTTCTTAGGGATGGTTGTCCTGCTCTTTGCAATTGACCAAAGTTTTATTTTCTTTTCGTGGTGGGATGCGCAAGCGTATCATCTACCTGCGGCGCACTTCCTTCTGGAAGGGTGGAATCCCGTTTTTGAATCTACCCGGACAGCATTGCTGGAGGCGACCGGGGCTGATCCCTTGATGTTTAACATTTATCATAAAGAGTACTTGCCACGTGCTGGGTGTGTTTGGAGTGCTGTAACGGCTGCCTGCACGGGAAATTTGGAGTCTGGGGATACGTTGATTTTATTGACGGGCGTGGCGCTCGGCGGCCTTTCGTGGCGTGTCGCGCCGTTGCTTTTCGGGCAAGGACGATGGAAGCGCCTCTTTTTCGCCTCCCTTACGTTGCTGTCGCCGGGTGTGGTGGCCAGTGCTTTCTGCGGCGCACAGGATGGCTCGCTCTATGCATTACTGCTGATTGCGATGTTGTCAGCTTGCGCATATCGGAAAACGGGCTCAACGGAATGGTTGTCTTACTTAACGATTGCACCGGGGTTAGGGTGTAATCTTAAGTTTACGGGTGCTGTCAGTTTGGTACTCTCGGCACTCGTCTTCACGATTCCGGTGTTGTGGGGCGCTCTCCGGGGACACTTGAAGCCCAAAGCATTCTGGAAGTGGGCCGCCGCCAATACAATTGGTTTCCTCTTTGCGCTCGTTGTCGGTTTCTCGCCCTATTTGACCAACTGGGCCAATCACGGTGGTCCCTTTTATCCGGAACACAGTTTTTCCAAGACGGAACCATTGCCGGCGATGACGGCAGAGTTTGATTTGTTGAATGACGACGCTGCTGCGATGGGATATTTTGGACGTGTGACCAATGCCTACATCTCCAAATGGTTGGCGCATCGGTACTACGAGTGGAAGTTGGGCAAGAAACCCTTTAATCCGGTTTTTCACCTTGATCAGGTGAGTGGCTTGGGTAGTGGCTTCCGTATCGTGATGTGTTTGACGTTGCTGACGCTCTGTTTTACGCGGCGATGTGGTACACCATGGTTCTTGGCAGCGCTCCTCATAACCAGTTTTTGCCAACCCACCAAGACGATGGGGTATGTGCGGTATGTACCACAATTTTGGATGTTTCCCGTGGTGGTGGCGTTCAATGCGATGACAGTGAATATCACGCGTTCACCCAAGGTTGGGCGGGCTCTCGGCATTGTGGTTACCGCCATTCTGGCAACGAGTACGTATGTCTTTGCCGCAGGAAAGCTGATTCATGCCATTGGGATGAGTAATTACGCGTTGTCAATTGTTGAAACGATGCGTTTCGAGAAGGCTCCAAAGGCGTATATTTTGGCATTGCATGACCGTTATCGTGAAGATGGACGCTGTATGGCAGCATGGGAAACCTTGCCTCCAGATATTCCGGCTCCTCATGTTTTTGACACCTATTATCGTACGCTGTTACCAACGTGTGGCGTTTCTCAGACAGCATGGCAGACACCAGCGCAGATGCGAGATTTACGTGCCGCGGGGACGCCGTGTTTCTACTTAGGGGAACACCTCTGGTATTGGCCGGAAGATCCCACCAAGATTCGCCTGCCTGACATGCACTTCTATGCAGGTCATCCGCGAAAGGATTTTACAGCCGGAAATATGTGGCGGATGACATTGGATGTGGTACCTTCTGTGCCAGGTTATCTCTGGCGAATTGCCGCATTCCGATGGGGACAATTCTGTGCATATTGGTCAAAGGAGCGTGTCAATGGCAGGTGAGACTGTCGGGAAGAATCGCTCTTTGGCAAGATGGACTTTCGCTGCATTGGGGCTGACGGTCGTATGTTATGTGGCTAATGTGTTATTGGGGGGGCTGAATCAAGATGAAGGATGGTATCTCTACGCCGCACGTCAGATGATGTGCGGGGAGATTCCGCATCGTGATTTCTTCTTCACCCAAGGGATGGTTATGCCCGCAGTCTATGCGTGTTTTGGATGGTTGTGGTCTGCCGCCGGGGTCTTGGGAGGACGGTTATTTACTGCAGGACTCTCTCTCTCGGCACTTCTGATTGCGGATCGTGCGTTGGTATCGTGCTGTTCAAAGGCTGATGATCGGAAGTTAATTCGCCTGGTTTTTTTCGCTTTTCTGGGAATTAATCTGTGGTACACCTATTTTACAGGGATACCAAAGGCATACGGTTTGTGCACACTCCTGATGGCAATAGGCTTTCGTCTTTTGACGGGATTGCGTGAGGGGCAGGGGATTGATCCGTGGTGTACTATTGTTGCCGGTGTTGTGTTTGCGCTTTTGCCGGATGTGCGGCTCTCCATGGGAATTCTACTTCCTGTGATTGCCGGATGGCTCTTCTGGCGACGGGCGTGGGCTGGGACATGGAACTGGGCACTCTTCTCGCTGGCAGCGGTTGTAACGCTTGGTTTGCTCTACTTGCCAGAATTAATTTTCTGGCCAGAAGCTTTTTGGGAATCTTGTCAGTTTCATGCTGCGCGAGAACCGATGGGATTTCTCGGTGTCATTGGATGCGTGGCCCGTGTGATGCGGTTTAATCCGCTCTTGGTCGTGACATCAAGCCTCTTACTTTGGCTTGCTATCACTAAAAAGCCTTCGTTGAAAGGGACATCCGAACATCGTGCTGCCTTTTTGCAGTTGTGGTCACTTTGCGCTGGGGCTTTACTTCTCGTTCATTTGTTTGCCCCTGTGCCATATGACGACTATCAAATCCCGGCACTCCTGCCACTGGCAATGACGGTTGCCTTTGCATTCTCCAGATTACCATTTGATTCGATGCGCTTGGCTTTGGCCAAGGTATTGGTGGTGGCGGCTGTATTGCTCACGCTTTGTGCTTCTCCTGTAGCTCAGGATTGGATGGTATGGGGACACGATCGTTTTTGGGTAAAGACAAAGTCTGTGCCAGATCTTTTTGAATTGCGTCGTGTGGGACGGCTTCTGCGCCGAGAGGCGAAACGTTTGCAGACGGATTGCGTGTGGACGCAGGATACGTATGTGGCGGTTGAAGCAGGGCTGCGTGTGCCTAAAGGGTTGGAAATGGGGCCCTTTTCAAAGCCGCAAGCCTTACAATTTGAACCGCGTTTAGCAGCATGGAGTGGGTATACCTTTGCGATGGACTATCCGACATTGAAGCCGGCACAGGATAGTTTGGAAAAGCGTGCGATCTTGCAAACAATCTACAATCGTCAGATTCTTTCGTTACCGTATTTTGGTCAAGGCGGAACCACGCTGACAATAGCAGAAAGGACAATGCCATGAAAATGACGTTGATTCAATACGGAGTAGCCATTTTATCGGGGGGGCTGTTGGCATCGCTTTGGGAACCTTTTTCGCAGAGCGGTAATGTTTGGTTCGCATTAGTGCCACTTCTCTTCTTGTTGCGGCGTAGAGTGTCGCTTAAACGCAGTTTTGGTTTAGGCTTTACGTGTGGTTTTGTCGCATGGTCAGTGCAACTCTCATGGATGTTGAGTTTAACTGAAACGGGTGGACCTTGGCCATTGGTTGTGCCAGCATTGCTTGGATTGAGTGCAGTGTTAGCTGCCTACATAGGACTTTTTGCATTTCTGGCAGCCTTTTTGCGCCAGAAATTGTCGCAACAGCCGGGGCCTATTCGCATTCTGGAAGGATTCATCATTGAACCTGTTCTTTGGGCAGGCATTGAATGTTTGCGCTCGCATCTCTTTTCGGGATTTGCGTGGAATCCTCTCGCTTTGGCAACGACTTCCATCTTACCAGTTGCTCAAATAGCCGCAGTAGGTGGAAGTGTGGCATTAAGCGCACTGGTGGTGGCGGTGAATGGAGCAATTACCACTATTATAGAACGCTTTTGGAAGAGTGTTTTACGGCAGGCTCCAACGCAATGGTCGGCAAAGATCCTTCTGTCGCTTGAAAGCGTTTTGCCATTTGTGCTCTTCTTGATTGTTTTCGTGTGGGGCTACACACGGTTGCAAACGTATCAGCAAGTGCCTGAAAAACGAGTTGCGACAGTTATTGTTGAGCGCACAGAGGTCCCTTCTATCTTTGAAGAACCCTTTGATACGGCTGATTTTGTTTTACGAAAAGGCAAAGAAATCGCAGACCTATTGCCCTTTTTCAAAGCAGATTTGTGGATTTGGCCAGAAAGCGCAATCTCAAATGTCCAATTTCCGAATATCAATTTACAGCGTCGTTTAGTTGCCTTGTCGCAACAAGCAGACGTGCCACTCTTCCTTGGTGGCCTCTATCTGACGGCCGACAAGGAATGGTATAACGCAGCAATGTTGATTACAAAAGAGGGATTTGACTACGAACAAGTCTATGGGAAGCGCCATTTAGTGCCCTTTGGAGAGTATATTCCCTTTGACAGAACCTTCCCATGGTTACAACAGTTTGTACCTGGAGGTGTCGCCTGTGTCGCGGGTGAAAAAGTCAAGATGGTGACAACACCTTCAGGATTGCGTGTCGGGCCATTGATTTGTTTTGAAGACACGGTCGCATCGGTGGCGCGCGAGTCTGTTTTAGCTGGCGCAGAAATTCTGGTTAACATGAGCAATGATGCTTGGTATGCAACGTCAGCGGAACCAGAACAACATGCTCAACAAGCTATTTTACGAACCATTGAAACGGGCGTTCCAATGGTTCGTTCAACCAATCATGGTGTGAATACGGTAATTGATGCAGTTGGGCGAGTTCAGGTAATTGAAGGTTTCCCAACGCGTGTCGCAGTAACTGCGACCCCTTTTGCCTTGACCTATCTGCGTTATGGGGAAATGGTCTTCGGTGTTCCCTGCGTAATGTGTGTGTTAGGATTAATCTTTATGCTTCTGCTTGGACGATTTATTCCTAAACGTGTGGTGGCTGTAAGTGCGATTTTGCTCGTGTGTTGTATGCCGATGATGGCACAGGCAAATGAAGCATTGTTGCCAACTGCAGAAATGTCTTTAGATGATGGTAATGTTAATTTAGCCGAACGGACGGCTCGAACGTTATTGGCGAAGATTGGTTTAACACCGGAAGATCGTGCGAAAGCAGAAGAAATTCTCATTCGTTCCGCATTGAAAAAGGGTGAATGGGATGCGGCGATGAAACATATTGAAGCGTGTCCGGAACTTCCCGCTAATCGGCGTTTGGCCTTTACTTTAGCTGCTTTGAGTGGTAAGGGTGACTTCGCTCAAGTCTTAAAGGTCTATGAAGAATCACAGGTTTCAACAGATGATAGCTGGGGGGTGACAGCATTGCGTTACGCCTTGTTGGCCGCACAAGAGTTAGGAAAGAAATTATTGGCCGCACAACGCTTTGAGGAAGTTCATAAAGCGAAGGGTGCTTCGGATATGGTGAAGGCTGAAAATGCTTTGGCATGGGATGCCTATTTACCCAATGAGGCATCACGGGCGGCGCTATTGGAGGGCGCCCAAAAAGCTGATCGTGGTGGAGTATTCCTGTCCTGTGCACTGGCATTGCCAAAGGCATACGCTTCGGTTAATCCCAAACCGGCAATTGAATGTTTGGAATCACTCTTGGCTTTGGAAGGATTGTCAACGACAGTTGAAGCGCGTTTAGCTTTAACGGCTGCCCAACTTGTTACCAAGCGTGAGGATAAGGTCACGTATGCCCGTCGCGCAGTGAGCGTGGCGCGAGAGGAACGCATCCGTCAGGAATCGTTGCATACATTAGGTAATTTACTATGCGATTCGCCATCAACCTTTACTGAAGGTATTTCGCATTTGAATCAGGCGGTTGTTCTAAATCCTTCAACCTCGCAAGCTCCCTTCATTCAGTTTAAGATTGCAGAAGCACTGCATGCTTCGGGTGACCAGTTAGAGGCGTTAAAAGCCTACAATCGCTATCTGGAGAGTTACGATGTGCCGGAACTTGCAATCCCTGTTCGTCAAGGCAAGGGACGCTTGTTGTGTGCGTTAGAGCGATATGATGAAGCGTTGGCACTTTTCTTGGAGGCCGCAGATATTGCACAGACGACAGAATTACGTCTTGGATTATTGACGGAAGCAGCTGACGCAGCGATGTCCGCTGGCCGTTATTCGCGTGCGATTGACTTGTATCGTCAGTTGTTGCGCGATGGGGCACGATCCGGAATCCGTTTGAGTTTGGCTCGCACCTTGGAAGCTGCCGGAGAGAAGGAGGCTTCACGGAAGGAGTATTTGGCCGTTCGGGAAGATGTCTCGTCGTCTGAAACAGAGATTTTCACCGCTGCGATGCGCTTGGCGGGGATGTTGCTTGAGGAAAAACGTTACACGGAGGCTTTGGCTGACTATACACGTCTAACATCAGAGTTGAAAGAGGATACACTGTTGCAACAAGTCTACTTGGAACGTGGTCGCATCTATTACCTTACGGAACAACTTCAAAACGCAACAGCAGATTTTAATCGTGTGAATCAGTGGGGGGGAGAAGCTTCGGAAGAGGCACGCTTCTTCCTTGTGTTGTGTCTTTATCGTCAAGGCGAAGATGAGCAGGCGCGTGAATTGGCAGATGCATACGTGAAAGTTTTCCCCGATTCTCCTCGTATTCCAGATGTGGTGTTGTGGATCGCGAAGAGTGACTTTAATCGAGGTGAATATACTGCAGCAAAAAAAGAGTTTCTGACTTTTGCCGAACGGTGGCCTAATGATGTCCGTGTTCCAAATACGCTTTACCTTTCGGCACGTGCGGCATTTCAGAATCAAGAGTATTCTACAACTGTGGAATTGGTGGGGCGCCTGGCAAAGACCTTCCCTGAGGCTGAAGTGATGCCACAGGCACGTTTTCTCCAGGCAGAGGCTCTGGTAGAACAGGCGCGTCACGCAGAAGCCCGGGATTTGTTGGAGGCATTGATTCGCCGCTATCCCAATGCAGATTGGATTGCGGAAGCGTATGGTTTACGTGGCGATTGCCTTGCTTATACGGCGATTGACGATCCGGAACGTTACAATTTAGCTTTGGCATCTTACCGGGAAGCGGTGTTGCGCTTGGAAGATGACTTAGATATTTCGTTGATGTACCTTTTCCGCATCGGACGTGTTTTGGAACGTCAAAATCTTCGTGATGATGCCGCAGAACAATATACGAAGCTCATTTACCGTGTATTAAATTGTCCGGAAATTTCGGCTGTGGGTAAACAATGGTTCCAGAAGGCGTTAGCTCAATTGCGTGCGATTGAAGTTTCCCGAGGTAATCTTTCCGCGTTTGAAACGTTGTTGCGTCGTGTGCGTCGCGCACAGATTCCCGGGGTGGAATTGCCGTGGTATTGATTGGGTTAATCTTTTAGACTTGTCTCCTTTTTGAAAGGCGTTCATTATGGGCTTGATTTGTAAGCATGTTGAGGCACTCCATGGGTATACTCCGGGCGAACAACCACGCTTTGAGGGTATGGTGAAGCTGAATACGAATGAGAATCCTTATCCTCCATCACCTAAAGTAGGAGAGGCGCTGGCACAGGTTGACTGGCAAAAGTTGCGCTTATATCCAGATCCAGTGTGCCAAAACGTTCGCCAACAAATTGCACAGAATTTGAAGTGTGATGTGGAGCAAATCTTTGTTGGAAATGGTTCTGACGAGATTTTGGCACTCTTTACGCGTGCATTTGTGGAAGTCGGTGGAACGATAGGTTACTTTGATCCGACGTATTCGCTCTACTCTGTCTTGGCTGCGATTCGTGATGCGAAGGTGAAGCCACTTCCGTTAAACGAAGACTTTACGTGTCCTGTGCCCTCGTCTGACTTTTCGGATGCATTTATTTGGACAAATCCCAATGCGCCCACTTCAATTATGGTCAATCCCGAAACGATTATTACGTTTGCTAAGTCCTTTTCGGGAACACTCTTAATTGATGAAGCGTATGCTGATTTTGCTCCTGCAAACTGCATTTCATGGGCGCAAAATCCCGAAAACCAGAATACCTTGGTCATGCGTACGCTCTCCAAGAGTTTCTCTCTTGCAGGGGTTCGTTTCGGATATTGTGTTGGCCCTAAACCGCTCATCGATGCACTTTATAAGATTAAAGATTCCTATAACATGGACGCATTGGCACAGGTGATTGGTTTAGCCGCATTAGGTGATTTGCCTTATATGCAAGCCAATGCCCGCACAATTTGCGAAACGCGGGCTTTTTTGGCACAACAACTTCAATCGCGCGGCTGGCAAGTGTTGCCTTCTGCCACAAACTTCCTCTTTGCTCAACCGCCAGTAGAGGCGCAAGCGCTCTTCAATGCTTTACGCGAAGAGCATATCTATGTCCGCTATTTCCCTGGTGAGAAAACGGGTAACTATTTGCGTATTACAATTGGCACGCCACAAGAAGTCGCGCGCTTATTAGAGGTGTTATCGCGCTATCATGCTTAAATGGAGAAGAATATGCGTACTGCAGAAATTAAACGAACAACACGCGAAACGGATATTTCCTTAAAGTTGAATCTGGATGGCAGTGGTAAACATACGATTTCCACGGGAATTGGTTTCTTTGATCATATGCTGGAACTTTTTGCCCGGCATGCGCTGATTGATTTGGAATTGACGTGTAAGGGGGATTTGAATGTTGATTACCATCACACGGTTGAAGATGTCGGCTTAGTGTTGGGAACAGCCTTGGATCAGGCTTTGGGTGAGCGTCGTGGTATTGTGCGCTACGGTTCGTTTATGTTGCCGATGGATGAAGCCCGTGCGGATGTCCTGATTGATTTGGGTGGACGCCCGTATCTGGTGTGGAAGATTTCCCATCCGGAACAATATATTCGCGACTTCAATGTTCAGCTTTTGGAAGAATTTATGCGGGCTTTTTGTACGAATGCCCGCATGAACCTGCATGTAGTTCAACCTTATGGTGCAGAAGTACATCATGCCTATGAGGCGGTATTCAAGGGCTTGGCCCGGGCTTTACGCATCGCGATGGCCTTTGATCCGCGTGAAACAGGTATCCCTTCCAGCAAGGGGACGATTTAAGGACCGATTACAGAAAGTGATTCTCACAGATGGTTATTTTACCTGCCATAGACTTAATGGATCAGTGCTGCGTGCGCCTTCGCCAGGGACGTGCAGACCAGCGCACGGTTTACTCGGATAATCCAATCGCACAAGCACTGAAATTTAAAGCAGAAGGTGCGGAACACCTGCATGTTGTTGATTTGGATGGTGCGTTCGCCGGTGAACCGAAGCACACGCAGTTGATCGCAGAGATTATCCGTCAAAGCGGTCTTGCGGTTGAAGTAGGGGGTGGCTTACGCACAGATGCTGCCGTGGATGCGGTGATGGAAGCCGGTGTCGCACGTGCCATTATCGGTACACGCGCTCTGGAGGATACAGAGGCGTTGGCTCGCTGGGTTGTGAAGTATGGTTGCCGAATTGCAGTTGGTATTGATGCTCGTAACGGTTTTGTGCAAACGAAAGGTTGGGTGGAAACTTCTACTGTGAAAGCGACTGCGTTGGCGCAACGTGTTGCAGCATTAGGAGTGAAGACCATTATCTATACCGATACGGCGACAGATGGTATGCTCGGTGGCACCAATCTTCAGGCGATGAAAGAAATGGCGGAGGCTGTTCCGGAAGTAAAAATCATCGCTTCAGGCGGAGTGTCGTTGCCACAGCATGTGGCGGATTTGAAGGCTCTGGGATGCTCTAATCTTTGGGGTGCCATTGTCGGTAAGGCTTTGTACGAGGGCACAACGACACTTTCTGCGATGGTGGCCGCTGCCACAACGCATTGAAGCGTCAGATTCTGATACTAAAAAAGAAGCGGCTCGTGGTGAGTCGCTTCTTTTTATATCGGTTAAGTGGAATATCTTCTTACTGGATGTCCAGTGAAATTTCACCCAAAGTCGCCCACGGTTGTCCTGCTATCGCAGGCGCAACGGCGGTGAAGCGCAGATAGTGGGCCGTTGTTAAGGGGATTTCAATCTTCTTCAGACTGCGGTTGCCCGGTGTCCACCCCGTGTTACCATCAAATACCGTGGTCCATGTTTGCTGATCAGTACTCAATTCAATCTTACACGCACCAATCAAACCATTCGGAGAGTCCATACGCGGCAATAATTTGACGGCGGAAACGTTAAGGTCTTCTCCTAAATCCAACACAAAGTTGTGCGGATAATTGGGATTGACGTTGCGCCAGTCGGTATGCCAATACGTCGCAGGCTTGTTATCAAAGGCTTGTGTTAACATGCCTTCGCCAGGTTCTTCGGAGGAAACCGATAACACCTTCCATGCGGCACGGACAATCTCCTTGTTGAAGATACGATAGATTTCGGGTGTTTCGATCTGGTCTCCCTCTGGCAATACGCGAACAGAAACCTTTCCGCTCTCCAGGAAGAAGGGCTTTGTGTAACGTTCTGGCGCACCATCGTTGATGGCCACCATCACCTCAGCACCTTCATGGTAGGGGGCGACCGTTACCATATTTTTGGAATCGCGTGTGATTAGTGCTAAACCGGAACTTTCGCGGAAGGGACGCGTTCTGAACGGACGCGACCCGAAGCGCATCGCAAAGCCGAAGGTGAACGGCTTATTGTACACCAGATATTCAGCCCAAGGGCGTGGACCACAGGAACCGTTCCCAATGCCTGTTTGTGCATAGTCAATGTGTAACCAAATCTTGTCTGGAGTGGGCAGAGCTGCAGGAATGCTTGCCTTATGCAGGGTCACTGCATCCCACTGATTGATGGAGAAGGGGAAGACATCTCCAGTTACAGAAGGGAAGAAACAGAGTGAATCATCGCCGTCATCCAAAAGAATCCAGCGAGCATTTTCGCGATTACCATGCTCTTGTGTTTCACCGTAAGGGACAAAGAAGTCTTCCGGTTTTGCATTGAAGATGCCATTCCAACAAGCCTTTTTGCGGTCGGGATAGTTTTCCCATGGGCCCATTGCATTGTAGCGGATGTGATTTAGGGTCTTATTCACAGCCATTTCAAAGCCGAGTCGTGGCACCACTTCTTCCGGCGATTGCGGATAAAATGCACCTTCGCAAGAGATTGTGTTCATAAAAATCGTCCATACGAGGGTGTATTCATAAGGGATATTACCCCCCTCGGTGGCCATGCGCGCGATCACCTGAACCGTCTCGGCATTACCTTCAAGTTTCCGCCATTCCATTGACAGACACTTGTTACGTTGGTTCAGCAGGGAGCGCCATGTTGCCCCATATTTAATCCAGCGGTCGTTGTTAATCGGGGCACGATAGA
>JAFTHG010000240.1 GCA_017457555.1 Kiritimatiellia bacterium
CACACTTAACTCACACATCTTCAACCATTTACCGCATCTTCGGTGCACTTTTTATTTGACACATTACGGTGGTGACTCCATAACGCAGGGGCCAAAATAAGAAACCGCTTCCTGTGGTGGAAAGCGGTTTTCTCTTTGGTCATTTTTGATGGTATGGCTTTTAGCTGTTTTGCGGCTGCTGATTCTTTGCCGTAAGGTGCCGCATAACGGACTTTGCAATGTACCACTGTGCAATGCAGAAAAGCAGGAAGAATGCCGTGATAATCGCAATAACGAACCCCGGATGATTGGCCCACAATCCTTTCAGCCACGCAATTGCCGGTGCGTAGAGTTTGGGCATGAAGAAGGTGACAATAAGACTTTGAAGGAAGCAGGATAGGGCGGAGTAGAGGGTGTAGATGCCAAAGTGGACGCGGAGCATCCCGGCAGCAAGGAGTGCCGGTGTGCGGATGCCGGGCGTAAAGCGGATGATAAACATTGTTTTGCCAATGTGGCGATCAAAGAAGTGCCCACAGGCATCAATTTGTTGCTGATGCTTGTGAATCCATTTCAGCTTTGCAATGTAGCACATCGCAAAGCGTACCGGCAGATACATTAATAAATCGCCAATGAAGACACCCCAAAAGGTACTTTGAAATGCCGTTATCCAGTGCAAAATACCTTCTGAAATAAGGGGTGGGACAATCGTCCAGCAGACGACATTCTCAAAGAAAAAAGTGGCCACAGCAGTAAACCATCCCTGAAGCCACGGAAAATCTCCCGAGGTGCGGATGGTTTCTACAAGCGTATCTAAATCAATCCCGGCAAAAGCAAAGTAGAGCGTCATTGCATCACCTGTTGTTTTGGCTGTTTGTCTGCAGGAATGCCGAGGTAGTGCCCGATCTCTTCTGCAACTGCTGCAAAGGTTGGCGCCGCCACGTCACCACCGGATCGAACATCGCCTCTTGGCTTTTCAATCGTCACAAGTATTGCAAGTTCCGGACGCGTTGCCGGATAGATGCCAATAAATGAAACGTTGTAGTCGCTGTGGTTGTAGTGCCCGTTAACCGGAATTTGCCCGGTTCCCGTCTTTCCTGCGACGGTGTAACTGGGTAAATTGGCACGTGCACCAGTGCCACGGGGCGACTTCCCTGTGACAGATTGTAGCATATCCAGCATGCGGTCACAAACATCTTTTGACAGCGGCCGTCCTTTGATGATGGGGCGTTGCTGCTTCACCAGTTCGCCTTCGTGTGTGCGAATTTCTTTGAGAATGGTCGGTTGCATTAAGTAGCCGCCATTGCCAATGGTGGAATAGGCGTTGACAAGTTGAATCGCCGTCACGGAAATACTCTGTCCCAAAGGCACACGTGTCGGGGTGAGTTTATTCCACATACCCTTACGTTTGTAGTTCCAGAAGATACCGTTTTCTTCACCCACCAGTTCAATGCCGGTCTTGTATCCAAATCCCATGGCATTGAAGGATCTCCACAGGAGTTCATTGGGCGCAGGCATTCCCTTTTGAGGTGCCGGTTCTGCCATCATCAACCCAATCATTGCCGTGCCGATATTGGAGGACTTCATCAGAATTTCACGGGCACGCACCTTACCATAGACGTGGTCGCGCAACGGTTTCCCGGCGTAGTACCACACTCCGGATGTGCCGACATCAAAGACCATATCTTCTGTGATGACGCCCATTTGCAAGGCCATCGCCACTGTGACGGCTTTCATCACAGACCCCGGTTCGTAAGAACGGGATATGGCAATGTTTTTCCACTCGTCTGCAAAGTGTTTATTGTACTCCTGCGGTTTGAAGCTGGGCAGGGTGGCCATGCCGAGGATTTCGCCTGTCTTTACCTTTTGCACGATGATGGTGCCGGACTCTGCCTGAAATTTGTCAAGCGCATTGGAGAGGGCTGTTTCAATAATATACTGGACGTTATTGTCAATGGTGAGGTAGATATCATTGCCGTGTTCGGGATTGACTTCGGAAATACGGCGGGCACGGATTTCGCGACGCTTCCCATCATAGATCGCGTGCACGGAGCCATTGGTTCCTGTCAATGCAGAATTAAAACTCTGCTCAATGCCGTAATCGCCTTCGCCTGCATGGTTCACAAAGCCTAAAACATGGCACAGGCGGGCACCATTCGGATAGGAGCGTACGGATCGTTCATCGCTGATACTCACCCCCGCAATGCGATTGGTCGTGTTGTCTATGCGTTTGCGCTGGCGAATCTCTTGAATGATGGCATCATCGGTGATGGTACACAACTTGGTGGTGCGCCGGAGATTTTTGTCTGATAACGCTTCTTCAATACGCTCTTGACTGATGCCGACAAGTTTGGCCAATTCCGCTGGTAACGTTTCTCGATTGACGTATTTGCTTTCCAGCGCTTCGTCTTTCCGGTCAATTACAAAGTCACATCCTGATACACTCTCTGCCAATACCACACCATTGCGGTCTAAAATACGGCCGCGCAACCCCAACAGTTGATAGGTGTTGTCATATTTACGAGCCCGATATTCAGGATCGTTGGGAATGATGACGTGTAACTCAATGAGTTCTAACAGAACAAACAGAAAGAGCAACAGCACCACGGACAGGATGGCGAGCATCCACCGATGTGCTGTTTTTAAGGGCGAAACGGCCATGTCGGATTAGAACAGAGTAGGCGCAGCGCACTCAGCGCCGGCGCCGTACAGAGGTGCGTTGCGGAGTTGAGGAGGCAATTTTGCGCGTCTTGACCGCTTTGGTCTTTGCAATTGCAGCTTGCTCGAGCGAGGCATGCAGAGCCGCAGGAATTTCCATCTTGCCGTCTTTACGGACGATGATGCTGCGTTCCGGCGGCGCATAGGAAAGGCTGATGCCATTCTGGCGAACCGCTTCATCCAGATTTTCCGGCTGGATCAGTAAGTTCCAGTCAGCCTTTTGACGGCGCAGCGAATCTTCCAGCGACCGTTTCGTATTCTCCAAATTACGGATTTGCGTACCGACTTGTTCGGCATGCAACTCTACAAATGCCGGATAAGCCCACGGCAAAATGGTCAATGCTACCAGAACGGCACTCCCTAAATGTGCCAGTTTCAGGTGATAGGTCTTCCGTTGACGATTATGCTTTCTCATACCATCAATCCTCCACGCGCCTCACGGCTCGCAATTTGGCACTGCGTGCCCGTGGATTTACCTCAAGTTCCTCTGGCTGTCCCGCAACAGCCTTTTTGAAAATCAATTCTGTTTTGGGCAACTGCCCCCGCCATTCACTGCCACCTTGCTGAAGCGAAACCTCTTGGCCGCAGTGTGCCTTAAAGGTCTGTTTGACAACGCGATCGGTCAAACTCTCAAAGGTCAGGATCGCCATAATGCCGCCGGGTTTCAGCAAGTTAAGCCCGGCTTCAAGCGCGCTGCGTAAGTCACCCATCTCGTCATTGACCGCCATGCGAAGTGCCTGAAAGACACGCGTCGCCGGGTGACGCCCCTTGGTATGGGCTGAGCCGACCACCTTTGCTACGCAGTCTGCCAGTTGAATCGTGCGCGTAAAGGGCATCTTCTGGCGTTCACGGTCAATTGCCTTGGCAATGGCCAGTGCCCGTTTCTCTTCCCCAAGGTCGCGAAAGAGAGAAGCCATCTCCGATACGCTCAGCCGTGCGATCAAATCGGCCGCTGTTTCGCCGGCATCATGGCGCATCCGCATATCCAATGGCCCATCCTGACGGAAACTGAAACCGCGCTCCGGCGTATCCAATTGGTCGCTGCTCACGCCCAAATCGAGCAGGATCGCATCTACAGCCTCAAACCCATTGGCGTGGGCAAGGGCGGCAATGTCGCCATGAGCACCATGGACAAGGACGTGTTCGCCGGGAATCTGATCGCGTAACAAATTCTGTCTGGCGCGTGCCAAAGCTTCGCCATCACGGTCAATCCCCAGAAGACGCCCCGTAGGTCCGGCGAGTCGCATCACAGCAGAAGCATGTCCCGCCTGACCAAGCGTGCCATCAATGTAGACACATCCGGGCTGAGGATTTAATGCCGCCACGGTCTCTTTCAAAAGCACGGGGATATGCATATCACCTCAATTAAAAATCGAGTGCAGCCAGAGCTTCGCCCAGAGCGGCCTGATCCACCGTTGAGACAGGATCGCGATTTTCCGCAGCCCAAATCTCACCATAGGTCACCGCGCCTACAAACGCAATCCGTCCCTTGATTCCTGCAAAGTCCAACAGGCGATCACTGATGCGGATACGACCTTGAACGTCCAGGGGCAGCTGCTCAGTATTTTCACCAATAATGCGTAATTTCTGAGCAACCGTCGGATCCGCAAAACGCTTTGCGAGCAATTTTGCCTGAATGCCCTGCATCCGTTCGTTCGTCAACAGACGTAAACACTTCTCGTGCGGGTCAGCCATCACAAAGACATACACAGGCTTTCCCATCGCATCACGCCACCCGGAAGGGATGGTCACGCGACGCTTAGGGTCCAATGCATGCGTCGTGCTACCGGAAAAGACAGCATCGCCAAGCATTGTTTTCACTGTGTTGTCACCTGTGTCCATTATTTGACCTTTTATGACACTATTAAACACTTTCCCCCACCAAGCCGTCAAGCAAAAAGAAATGAAATTTATTTTTTCCTGTAAAAAAGTGCTTTTAGGTGAAAAATAAGGCGAAAATGACCCTTTTTAACGGAAAAAAGGCGGGCGTGTTTGGAATGACGTTGCGCCATCATGTGACACTGCGCACCACCTGCGTCATTTTGATTGTCACAAAATGCGCCTTTTTGCGTTTACAATACCCTTATTATTTTGGCGTTGACGATGCCTTTATTATTTAAGGAAAGGGAAGGGCCTTTTGGAGTAAGGTGAACCCCTTGCAAATGACGGGAGAACCCGAACCCATCCGCTAAAGTGCAATGACACGATTCTGGTATATTGTAATAGGTCGTCAAGAAACCGTAAGCCGCGTGGTATGGGGCCGCTCTTGGATGACAAGCAAGGCCTCTTTCAAGTAGCCTTATCCCCAGAAAGCGATTGCAATGAACCGCAAGTAAGATTCAGTTTCAGTGAAATTAAAACTCAGTTTGACTGAAACTGCGAATCAGTTTGACTGAAACCGCGAATCAGTTTGACTGAAACTGCGAATCCGTTTGGCTGAAACCAAAAGTCAGTTTGGCTGAAACTGAAAAGTAATTAGGCCGAATGGGAAGGGATTTTACGCCCTAAAGATATTTGAAGAAGGGTGGCGTTTACTGGGAATGCGCCCTTGATTGTCGGGATTTGCGGCTGGACAGCCAGCGAAAGTGACCGCTACGCCACAGTGGCAGGTGCGCTCGCAAGGCTCGCTTTTGGTGGCGCGTGGCAAG
>JAFTHG010000241.1 GCA_017457555.1 Kiritimatiellia bacterium
CACAAGAACCGCTACAGCTATACACCCGAAAATTCCACATTCTAAGACAGTGTTTAAATTTGCCAAACTACTTGGAAATAGGAATTTGTGCATAAGAAAAATTGGGAATGATGCCGAAATCAACCATTTCGGCCACGGTTTATTAGGAATTAGCCCCCACATGCCAATCATCATAAACGGGATTGCCAACATTCCCCAATATTGAGCCCATTGATTAATGTGCAAATAATGAAAGGTCGCCTGCATAAACGAGAGCAATAAGCCAACACTCAAAAAACACACCGAATGACATCGTGTTAATGTAATCCTAATAGGATGTTGTCCGATAACAAGACCTGTTGTAAAGTAAAAAACTCCTGCAACAAGAAGGATGCCATTCCTCGTGAGTGAATGCACCCACCCTTCTCCATTCGGCCCAGGGCAAACAATCCCGTAAATGATAAATAAAATTAAAAGTCCAACATATTTACTTTTTCCAATTTGTAGCCATAACGGACTTAATATAAAAAGAACCAATAATGCTCTCACATACCACAGTGGTGATAATGCAGGTAGTTCGCCATAGTGTACCCCATAGAACGACATTACATCATTCAATACAAACGTAAAACCAAAAAGTTTATTGCATATATATCCATACAAAAAATAGAGCGTTGACCAACAGAAATAGGGAAATAACAATGAAAGTAGTCTCTTCTTATTCTCCCTTGTATACCACCCATTCTCATTAACATGACGTGACAACATAAATCCTGAAACCAAAAAGAAAAACGGAACCGCAATTGTGCAGAGTCCATTTTCTAACATCTGCTTTATCCACCAAGAGAACCACCCAATCTCAAACTGTGGTCGACAGTGGATTAAAACCACGCAAAACGCGCACACAATAGACATGTTTGAAATTTTATTCGAGACCTCTGTTGTCATAGAATTTAGTCCGTTAATTGTTATTACAATGATTTAGTTTTTTGCCATATTGTTGACGTAATTCTAACATCGTTTCACCTTTTAAACATCTTCATTGAAGCTTTTAAAACCTTCTTAATTAAACTACCAACACACCAATTTCAAACACGTCTTCAGGAGACTGAACAGGACCAACTGTAAAATTAATCATAAACAAGCCTTCAAAAGATTGTTATCTCACTAAAGAAACAGGCTTTTTGCCATATTGTCTTAAGATTTTATCCTTATACGATTCATTTAAATCAAACACCATCTCACATGGAGGGCGATTTTGTGTGCCAGGCCGTAATACGTTCCAATCGCCATACTGTTGGCGTAAAACAGGGTCATAATCACGTGGAATTCGAACAGTTGTGTACTCAAATGGGACTTCTATTGTGTCCTCAAAGTATGCTGTTGCAACGTTAGTACAAGGGCTATTACCAAAGAAGCTTATCAAGCCACATTTACCACATCTTTCTGGAGAATATCGCCGAAAAATATTCTCCCTAAACGCATAAAAACGTTTGTGCCCAAAAATAAAATAAATTCTTTTATATATCCACCCCTTAATCTTTCTCAATATTCCTTGAGGCGGATTGAGAAAATGTGCATATGCGTAAATTGAACCACAAAGGTTAGCCAACCAATTCTGAAATCTAGCCTTTATTACATTTGGAATTACCCCATCCATTGGGAAAATATCAATTAAAACTCCTTGCGCACAAAGAGACTCATAATCTGTCAAATAAGGCAATAACGCAGAAGTTGTTTCATCAATAATACGTGCATAACGAATATTACGACAATCGGTCAATGACGTTTGCAAAAACAAGTGAGGAGGCAACTCTTTTTGAGCGACTTCAATGAAGCGGTCATAATCTTTACGAAACATCGCAATATCAATATCATCATCCCACGGGATAAACCCCTGATGACGGACTGCTCCTAACAAACTCCCACCACTAACGACATAAGAAATGTTATATTTTGTACAAATGCGCTTTACTTCTTCCAAGATGTCAATCATCTTAACGAAGACCTTTTTCATCTCTGTGGTTACCTTATACCCACAGAGGACCTCTTCTTTAAAAAAATCTTCTTTTGTAATACGACATTGATTATTCGGAATACTCATTGTACTCGCCCCTTTTACCCATGTAAATCTGTATTACTCTTTGTAGAGGAAATCCCTTCGGTGCGAGGGTGATAGACGACTTCACATTGCGATTGTAAGAAGTCAAATTTACCTTCCCAGTCGTTGCCCATCACAAAGATGTCAACGTTGTACTTCTCTACGTCCTGCGTCTTCTGTTCCCAACATTCTTCAGGAATAACCTTGTCAACGCAACGCAGTGCTGCGACAATCGCCGCACGCTCTTCATAGGGAATCGCACATTTCTTCTGCTTGGCATTCCAGTTAAATTCATCGGTAGAAACGGCTACAATGAGTTTACCATCCGCCCCCGCAAGCGCCTTTGCACGTTCAAGCAGACGCAAATGTCCTATATGAAACAAATCAAATGTCCCGTAAGTTAACACATTCGGCATTGATTAACCTCTTTTAAATGAAAGTCGCGTAAACGACAGAATTCTACCACATCCTGTCAGTAAAAATAAGATCCAGCGCAGAAAGTCAAATGGTGTCCTTTTTATGGCAAATATACTAAATGCTCTACAAAATACTAATCGCCACACTAAAACATTCACCGTTAAACAATCACTCCTTGTTCGATCAGGGCATAGGAGATACCATTGCCTCACGTCTTTCATAATCCAATGGGTTGACGCGTCTAATATTTTTCGTTCTAAACTACTCGTTATTGACAAGGACTTCCACAACTTCAAATAAGCAGTAAGTAATTTAATCGTATCATCTCGCCGCCTTTGAGAATTCATCGCGCTTCCGCTTCGAATGCGTTGAGAATAACCAAGGCAATCAATAAAAGCCCCAGTGCTAACCTTTGTTACGGCTTCAAATAAGTAAAGCGCATCTTCTCTAAAACGAATATTTTTAGCGAAATAAAGACCTTGCACCTTAGAGAGGTTAAAGAAATTTACCCACGGGACGCCATTCCTTGAAATCTGTTCCCATCCCTTTATGGTTAGTTCGTCTCCAATAAAAACATTCTTTTGTGTCACATCCCCAGTCTCTGTACAAGGCATCTCGCCATCATTAAATCCATAACACCCACGCACATTCACACATTCTATTTGAGCATTAGCACCAATTTCCTTTGCGATTACTTCTAACCATTTCGTTGTCCACACATCATCGCCATCTAAGAACCCTACCCATTCACCACGAACATTATCCAATGCGAGATTACG
>JAFTHG010000242.1 GCA_017457555.1 Kiritimatiellia bacterium
ATTGGGGACGAGCTTGTCGAGTCAAGGAGCAAAGCGACTGGCAAAAGGGTGCGGTGCTCACTCCGTCCGAGACAGAGTTAAATCGCCCCTGCCAAGCATGTGGGTGGCTGCGCAACAGGGCGAGGTTTGGTGCGGGATGCGCTTTGGATGAGGTGCCCTTTGCCCTAAGAAGCGAATCAGTTTCATTGAAACCGCAAATCAGTTTCATTGAAACCGCAAATCAGTTTCATTGAAACCGCAAATCAGTTTCATTGAAATTGAAAATCAGTTTCATTGAAATTGAAAATCAGTTTGGCTGAAACTGAAAGTCCGTTTGGCTGAAACTGAAAGTCCGTTTGGCTGAAACTGAAAGTCCGTTTGGCTGAAACCGCAAGTCAGTTTGGCTGAAACTGAAAGTCGGTCAAGGCGTAAGGGTGTCTGGACGTGGGGCGGATTGTGGCGTGGTCAGGGGCTTTTCTGCTATAGATGATGGTGTCGTCCTTGCCTGCTTGGGGAGGTTTTGGGCTGTTTTTGGATAGAAATGTCGTGCTTTTGCGGTTCGTGGGGCGGTTAAAGCCGCAGATGGGGGCTTTTTTTGCTACAATAGATGCGATTATTTTTCAGAAAGGAAACTATTATGTCAAAGCGTCCTGTTTGTTTGATTATTCGTGATGGCTGGGGAATGAATCCCCGTTTTGATGGCAACTCGGTGTTCAGTGCCAAGACGCCTGTGATTGATGCCTTGCGGACGCGTTATCCGTGGTGCCGTATTGAGTGCTCGGGTGAAGAAGTCGGCTTGCCGGATGGTTATCAGGGGTCCTCTGAAGTGGGTCACCTGAATATGGGTGCCGGGCGCATCGTTGAGCAGGAATTGAAGCGTATTGACGATGGTTTGAAGAGCGGCGAACTCTTCCAGAGCGAGAAGTGGGAAGCGTTGATTGCGAACTGGAAGGCGAATGCTTCGCAGTTGCACTTGATGGGGTTGTTGCAGGATGAGGGCGTCCATGCTCACCAGGAACATCTCTTCAAGATTATGAAGCGTGCCCGTCAGGAATATCCGGAAGGCCGCATTGTGTTGCATCCTTTCTTGGATGGTCGTGACACGCCGCCGCGCTCGACGCTGGAGTATCTCGCCAAGTTGCAGACGGTGATGGCGGAGGTGGGCAACTGCGTGATTGGTACGGCGATGGGCCGCTATTACGGTATGGATCGTTCCAAGAACTGGGCGCTCACGTCTGAAGCTTACGAGTGCATCGTGGCGGCCAAGGGCAAGCCGTATGCCAAGGTGGAAGACGCCGTTAAGGATGCATATGACAATTTGAAGACGCCGGACGGCACGGAGATGACGGATGAGTACATCCCCTGTTGCATCATCGGCGACTACGCCGGCGTTAAGGATGGCGACAGCGTGATGCACACCAACTATCGCCAGGACCGTGCTATTCAGTTGACGCAGGCTTTCTTCTGCGATGACTACGCAGGGACACGGTCGGTGCGTCCGGCAGTCACTTTCCTCGGCTTCACCCGTTATTGGGATGAGTTTGAAGCCTATCTGCTCGGCGCAATGGGCGGCGATGGCGGTATGGATATGCTGCTGGGTGAAGTGGTTTCCAAGGCTGGCATCCGCCAGCTCCGCATTGCTGAAACGCAGAAGTTCCGCCACGTGACCTCTTTCTTTAATGGTAAGAGCACCAAGCCTTACGATGGCGAAGATCAGGTGGATGTGCCAAGCCGTTTCGATCCGGCCACCTTTGCTTCTCATCCGGAGATGGAAGCCTACAATGTCACGACCGAACTCTTGAAGCGTTTGGAAGACAATCCGTATGGTTTCATCGTGGTGAACTATGCCAACTGCGACATGGTGGGCCACACAGGTGATTTGGCGGCTGCGACAAAGGCTGTGGAAATCGTGGATGAATGCGTGGGTAAGGTGGTGGAGCGTCTGCTCGAACTTGACGCCCACATTCTCATCACGGCTGACCATGGCAATGCAGAGCAGATGGTGGACTACGTCACCGGTATGCCCAAGACCTCGCACACGCTGAACAAGGTGGAGTGCATCTACGTGGCCAAGGATGCCGATAAGCGCACCATGCGCGCCGATGGTAAACTCTCGGATATCGCAGTGGCGTGCATTGACCTCCTGGGTCTTGAAAAGCCGGAGCAGATGACCGCCAACAATCTCTTTGTGGACTGATGTAATCCGTCGACCCAAACGAATTCTGTGCTGGGCGGCGGTTTTCCGTCGCCCAGTCCGTATCACACAACAACAAGGATCTTTCCCATGACTCCTGAGCATTTGAAACGGATTGAGAAGCTGCAAACCTCCATGGCAGCGGCAAACGTTGATGCCATCTTTCTCTATTCTGCCATCAACCGTCATTACTTCACAGGCCTGACCACCAGCAATGGACTGCTCCTGATTGAACAGCAAGGCGCACCGGTTTTCTACACCGACTTCCGTTATATTGAAGTGGCCAACCGTGTCTTGAAGGGCATGGAAATCAAGAAGTTCAAGCCCGCCAAGGAACAGCTCGCAGACTATGCCGCCTGTGCTAAGAATTGGAAAACCATCGGTTATGAAGGCAATCTGACTGTGGCACAGTTCTTGCCGCTTCAGGAAGCGATGTCCAGTGCCAAGTGGATCAGCATCTCCACGATGGTCTCCGCCTTGCGTTCGATTAAATCCGCAGATGAAATTGACGCCATTCGCCGTTCGGCGACGGCAAATGACGCTCTCTTTGCCGATTTGATGGATACGTTCAAGGTGGGCATGAGCGAGCTGGAGATGTTGCGTCACTTCCGTATGAAGTTGGCCGCTCGCGGGCTCTCCGAATCCTTCTCCCCGATTCTCTGCGCCGGCGTGAATGCTGTGGAGTGTCACCACGAACCCGACGCCACCGTGTTACAGCCCAATAGCGAACTCCTGATTGATATGGGCGTTTTGGTGGATGGGTACTGCTCGGATATGACGCGTACCGTCTTCTTTGGCGAACCGACGGCACGTTTCCGGGAGATTCACGATATTGTGTTGCAGGCCAATCAGGCCGCACAGGCAGCCGTAAAGCCCGGTGTGCGCTGTTGCGACATTGATGCCACCGCCCGCAATATCATCAAGGCGCATGGCTATGGCGACTACTTTGATCACGCCCTCGGACACAGCGTCGGACTGGAAGTCCATGAGCAGCCCTCCTTCTCGGCCACTTGCGAAACGCTTCTGGAGCCCGGCATGATCATCACTAACGAACCCGGCATTTACATCCCCGGCGATGTGGGCGTCCGCATTGAAGACCTCCTCCTCGTCACTGAAACCGGTTGCGAAGTGCTCTCTCACACACCTCACGAGATCGTTATTCCATGTTAAAGCACGAACCCAATCAACAGCGCATTGCTTCACTCGTCCGCGAACTCCTGATTGAATTAGGCGAAGACCCCGATCGCGAAGGTTTGGTGAAGACGCCTGACCGCGTGGCAAAAGCGATGACCTATTTAACCCAAGGTTATCGCCAGACACCGCAGGAAGTGCTGAACGGCGCCATCTTTGAATCCACCGCCAATAACATGGTGATTGTGCGCGACATTGAGATTTACTCTCTTTGCGAACACCACCTCCTGCCCTTCTATGGCCGTTGCCATATCGGTTATATCGCCAATGGCAAGGTGGTGGGATTGAGCAAAGTGGCGCGTATTGTGGACTGCTTTGCACGCCGGTTGCAAATTCAAGAGCGCTTAACGGAAGACATCGCCCATGCGATTCAAGAAATCACTGGCGCAGAAGGCGTTGGTGTGGTGATGAACTGCGCCCACCTCTGCATGATGATGCGCGGCGTTGAGAAGCAGAATGCCGTCACCGTCACCTCCTCCGTCCTCGGTTCTTTCCGGGATGACGCAGGTGTTCGCGCCGAATTTATGAGTCTTGTGCGCTAATTCACACCCGTAGCCATCACTCTGCAAGCCGGTCTCGCGCCGGCTTGTATATTTTTTGCACCCATACCTTAATCGCACGCCTTTTACGCCTATCTCACAGCAGCGCTACTGACTGATTCCCTATCACGCGCGCTTGTTGCTTTACACTGTAAACAAATATCACACACGCCACTTGAAGCAGCTTGCCTATTCTTGCACGCTTCTCCGATTGACGTGTGGGCTAAGGTGAAATGAAACGCAGTTTACAGACGATGTTCGGTGAAGTGCGCGGCCAAGACTTCCGGAGCGTTGCGAGCTTCCTGCCACGTTTCAACCGGCAGTGCCCGACCTGCCCAAGAGAGGTCAATGCGGAAGTGACCAAAGCCCGCTTGCATCAGTTCACGGAGATGGTTTTCAGCCGACCAGGGGCGTTCGTCAAAGGTAATCCAGAGCGCCCCCACCTGAACCATTCGCAGACGCTTACCCTCACGGTTAAAGAGGATTTCCCCCTTTGTGTGAGGACGCGTATAGGCAATAAAGAGCGGCGCATATTGCATAATCAGCACTTCTCTGGGAAGTATCCCCGGAAGTGCTGTGAGATTCGGCAGATTTTCTTCCGGTCCCGTGACACACCGCGTAATACCACAGGCTTGCAGGCGCGCTTCTGCATCTGGATTGATGGCATACCACGTCCAATCTGCGCTTAATTCCAAGGCATCGCAATAGGGCGACCACGCTTGCAGACATTGCCACGAGGTGAGATCTGCGCACTCAAACTTCCGAAAGCCTTTGTCAATCAAGGCAGCAATCGTGCCTGCCAAGGCGTCCATATCATGGCGTCGCAGGGCGACCGGCAAGGCAAACGTAAGACGTTCATACGGCACAGCATCCAACCACGGTTTCACTGTCGCCAATGTCGTCGTCGGCGTCAATGCCACGACAACGCTCTCCGGCATTTCATCCCCAAGCACGGACGGGGTCTGTTCAACCACAACTTTGAGCGTGTAGACCGCCTTTGTTACAGGCGTGCGCGGCGTTTGCGCGGCATCCCATCCAGTCGCTGTCACAGATTTAACAGCGGTTTCAGCCAGATTCCGTGCGCGATCGGCCCAGGCTCGACGGGTTGCATTCAGTAAACCTGCCGGCAAAAAGAGACCGCCATCATCCAATGTCAGCGTTCGTAAGAAGAAACCATCATCACCCAGACGTGAAAGAAGTTTGTGCGCGGCTTCTGAGGTTCGTGATGGATCCTTTGCAGGAGTGAGCGTTGCCGGTGTACTGACAGAGACACCATTTCCGGAAAGCGTCAGCGCATCGGGGGCAAGCGTCAGCATTAAATCGGCAGGTTTCAACATCCGCAAATCGGTACTTCTCGGTTTGGCCACCGGGAATGCGCGCCGTACCGCCTGCGATGCAGAGCAGTACACCACAGCTCCCCTCGGGATTTCCCTGACATCCGGTGGCAATGCCACATCCACGCGTGTGCCAGCGGGGAGCGTGAGCGCAGTCTTCCGGGTACGGTTATCACGCAACTTCAACACAGCAAAGCCTATGGGACGCCCTCCCTCCGGCGGATCGATTTGCAATCCGTCATGCTTTTCAATCGGACGCGCAGTATCAAAGGTCAGCCACGTGATACCATCCGTATCGCGCAAGACCCGCAACACCCGTCCAATCGGTGCGCCACGATGGCCCACACAGAGCGGATCAATGATGGCATCCACAGGCGTTTTGAGCGAATCTGCATAGAGCGTTGTCCACGGACGAGAGAAGATTGTGCGGAGATTTTCGGTCTTTTCGGCCCGCAGAGCAGGCGTTAACCGGCCATCCAGAAGATGACGATAAAGATCTGTTACAGCGGCCACGTAGAGCGGATTCTTCATCCGACCTTCAATTTTCAAGCTCGCCAGAGGCAAACGCCGCAACGCATCGCCCGAATCAATCAATGCCAAGTCGCGCATTGAGAAGGGATGCGCCGAAAGGACTTCGTCCGATTCCGGGTTATATTCGCGAAAGGCCTGACGGCAACAATAGGCGCAACGTCCCCGGTTGCCACTCCGTCCGGTGGTGAGTGACGAGAAAAGACAGAGCCCACTGATACTGTAACAGAGCGCACCATGGACAAAGACTTCAATCTCTACACCCGCCTTTTCCCCAATCTCCGCAGCCTCTTCAAGCGTCAGTTCACGCGCTGTCACGATTCGTACAAAGCCCAGCGCCTTCAATGCCTGCGCCCCTGCCAGCGAGGTACACGCCAACTGCGTCGAAGCATGCAGGGGAATGCCGGGAAACTGCCGGTGGATGCGCGCTGCCAATCCGAGATCCTGTACAATCACGCCATCAATCGCCAACCGTTCCAATAGGGCTAATGAGGGCAAGAGCGCCTCCATCTCATGCGCTTCAATAAGCGTATTGAGCGTCACATAGACCTTCCGGGGGCGTTCAAGATTCCGCGCATAGGCGATAATTTGGGTTAATTCCTCATCAGAAAAGTTTGCAGCATCTGCACGGGCAGAGAAACGCGAAAGGCCCAAGTAAATCGCATCTGCGCCATAGGTAAAAGCAGCAATTGCGGCATCAAAAGAGCCCGCCGGGGCAAGCAGTTCGGGAAGTTGCATTCAAGCGTCCAATTTTTTAGAAGATCAATAGCGTCTGGAGGGGATCAAAAAAGGCTTCCAACCGGTCTTTTTCGCTTTCCGGGAGGGGACAACGGGCGACATTCAGCACGCGTAAGGTCTGCCAGCCGTCCAAAGATTCGGGCAAGCGTGTCAGCTTTGTGCCGCTCAAATCAAGCTCTTCCAAACCGCATCCCAGCGCAGGTTCAATCGATTCAAGCGGATTATTCGCCAAGGTCAGATGACGCAATGCCGCAGGTTTTTGTGTAAAAGTACGAAGTTGATTGTCCGCCAGATAAAGACGTTCCACCGTATCCGGCAATGGTGGTACCGCTTTCAAGCGGTTACCATTCAGGCGTAACCACCGCAATGCCGTCTGCTCCAAGCTGGGTAATTCCACGAAAAAATTGCGATCCAGATTCAGATAAGTCAACTGTTGCCACGCTTCACAGCCCTTTGGGAGCGCCATCAGGCGGTTATCCGCCAACCACAACCGCTTGATTCCGGCAGGAATCAAATCATCCGGCAAGGCCAACAGATTATTTGCAGAAAGATTCACATCCTCCACAGTCGCCGGAAAGTGCTGCTGATAGACGCGATCAGCCCCCACCGCACGCAAATGTACGGCGCGAACATCCTGCGTCATTAGCGGAATCGCGGTCGCACTTCCCTCCACCATCACCGTCTTTGCCGTCAGGTATCCGCCGGCAAGGAGCGCAACAATCAGGCATGTGCCGATTTTTGTCAGTCCCATTGTACAATTTCTCCACAGAAAATGGGCTGCAAGGTGCCATCCTCGTGTTCCAACAACAGCGCACCATCATCTTGAATCCCACGCGAAAGCCCACACGTCGGCTCTTCTGACATCTTGACGGAAATAGGCTTTCCGACCTTGCAATCACACGCATCCAACTCTGCGCGCAACGCCTTCAATCCTGCCCGTTGCCAACGTGCATACAGCGCTTCAAAACCTGCCAACACCTTTGCCAGAAGTTCCAAACGGTTCACATTACCGGAGACGCCGACCGCGCGATACGCCACGGCTTCCGGCACCACTCCGGTATTGATACCAATCCCGATGATAATCCCTTCAATGCCGCGTGACGACGTTTGCGCTTCGCAGAGAATGCCGCACACCTTCCGATCGCCAATCAACACATCATTGGGCCACTTCAAACCGGCGTCAATTCCCAAATCA